>CAKZLH010000001.1 GCA_937125285.1 uncultured Balneolaceae bacterium
CGAAATGATTTCGATATCAATGCCTATTTTAGTTCTCTTGCCATGTGGGTGGTGAGTTGCGGCATTATTTTTCAAGTACCCGTACTTAGTTATGGTCTGTCTAAAGCAGGTTTTTTAACCCCTACCTTTTTGCGCACCTATCGTAAGCATGCTATTATCTTGTGTCTGATATTAGCCGCTTTTCTTACCCCACCAGATCCTATCTCACAAATTTTGATTGCTATACCGCTTACTATTCTCTACGAATTAGCCATAGGGGTTAGTGCTATTGCCGTCCGAAGGCGCAATAAAGAACTACGTATAGCGTTTGGTGAGCAGGAAGAATGATAAATGAGGCTCTAACCCTTCTACCATTAAACCAACGAGCTCGTTTAACTTAGATTAAATGCGTTCAACACGGCCAAAAACTTTAATAACTAACTCTACGGCATCTAATCATTAAGCTCTTTATATTTATATTTTTAGACTCTCCAGCCATTATGATGAAACCATTTCACCAAACCACTTATAAAAAGCTATTCTCACTTGGGATTCTCTTATTATCCTCAGCTGTTTTCTATTCCTGTGAAGAAGATCCTTTTTACTTCACGTATGATTATTCTGATGCCCCTAACCTAGCGGATGTATCCAATGCCATTGAGACCATAGAATCGGAAGATGGACTGGTGGTTTACATTATATCGGAAGGCACTGGGACGCAGGAAGTAACCATACGAGACAATATATTTTTGTTCTACACCACTTTCCGAGGCGGTACTTCTCGAGATAACATTGTTGACAGCTCATATCTTAATGGTTCCTTAGCTTCCACCCAATTTGCAGAGCTAGGCACCTATGAAAGAACGCGTGGGGCTGGCTTTGTGAGAGGCATTTTAGGAATGAAAGAAGGTGAACATAGAGTAATTATGGCTCCTGACTCATTAAACGCCTATGGAGAGATCGTCTATTGGGACGTTACTCTTGATTACATAGCCTACTAATTCTAAATCGCTAATCCTTATCTAGATAGGTCCTAGGGAGATTTGGAGATAACCTAGTGGTTATTTCATATGCGATTGTATCGCTCAATTTAGCCCAATCATTGGCGCGTAAATGTACTCCATCCAAAAGTATAACTTCAGTATCGATTGAATAGCTGTTTTCACCAAGCCAAATCATACTGAAATCCATAGTAATACTACCCACTTGCTCGTGGAGATTCCCGTCAATTAAAACTTGAATACGATTGCTAAGTAAACGAGATAGACCATGTGCATAGCCCACAGGAATCACGCCAACAAAGCCAGGCTCAGGCGCTGTCCATCTCCCACCATAACTCACTGTTTCACCTTTTTCTACGGGTTGAATATGAATGAGCCTTGTTGCCCACGAGAGTATGGGTTGCAACTCATCAATGGCTTTGTCTCCTGCGCTGTAACCATACATGCATACCCCGGGCCGCACCATATCATAACTTACATCTAATTCCTTTGCATAATGAAAAATAGCCCCGCTATTGGCTGTATGGGTCATCCAGTCTTCTGGAAATTGGGAGCGTATCTTTTTAAAAATGCTAAGCTGTTCCAAAACTCTTGGAGAACCAGGATCATCGGCATGTACAAAATGAGTATAGATTCCAGTTCCTTTGCAATCACTTCGTTGATGAATACTGGTAATTAGTTCGGGAATTGACGCTAAAGGCGCGCCAAGTCGCTTCATTCCGGTGTCAATATTCACATGAAAATGAGTCCCGGAATCTAAGATTTCAATGTGTAGTGGGCTACTAACCGATGCTATTAAATCATAGGAGGTATAGCTTTTTACGGTGTCCTTGCGTGGGGACTCAAAAACCAAAATAGGACAGCGAATGCCTACTTCACGTAACCGAATTCCTTCCGTAACGCGCACTACACAAAATCCTTGAACACTTGATTCTAAAAACTCTGCGATCACCTCTGCCCCATGTCCATAAGCATCATCTTTAATAACCGGCCAAACCTGCGTACTTTCCGGAATACAAGCTTTAACCGCCTTTAGGTTAGCTTGAAGTTTGTTTAGGTCAATGCTTAGGTGTTCTTGAGCCATGAACGCTTACGATAATTACTTAGAATCGTTTGGGCAGCATTATATCCAGCCGCACCAAAAACCCCACCTCCAGGATGACAGGATGCAGAGGACAAATAAAGGTGTTTAATGGGGGTTTCGTAGGCACTCATTTCAGGTATGGGGCGAAACATAAACATCTGATCAAAACTCATTTCAACATGCATCACATTACCTTTTAACAAGCCATGCTTACGTTCGATATCCAATGGGGATTGGATGTACCAATCGATAAGTTTACCCTTCATATTGGGAGCATAATCAACAACTACATCATAAATTTTTTGTGCCTCTCGTTCTCGTATATCATCCCAATGCTCACCCGTTGACAATTCATAAGGATGCCACTGTGCCCATACAAACATTGTATGTTTACCATCCTTGGCAACTTCAGGGTCAATTTTAGAAAAAGTCATCGCAAGAGCAGCGGGTTTCTCTGGCGGCTTACCTTGGATATAGTCACCTATGGCCGCATTCATGTATTCAACCGAGGGAGCCAGTAATTGTATTCCATTATGGATATAGGGATCATCAGGCGCCGATGTGTATTCAGGAAGTTCTTCCACCGCACAACGTATGACCATGCCAAAGCCATTTCCCACATTGATATTCTC
>CAKZLH010000002.1 GCA_937125285.1 uncultured Balneolaceae bacterium
CAGAGCAATTTTAATTTTGTTATCCCTCATAATTAGCTAAGCTGATTCAGCTTAATCACAGCTGCCATTCTACCCGCAGAGGTAGATTCTCGCCTAAAAGAATAAAATGATTGATCATTTTCCACAGTACAGCTTTCATCCTTTAGAATGTTCTTCGATGGAATACCACATTCCATGAGTTCGTGAGCAATATAGGATTTTAAATCAATATGAGGTTTATTAAATCCTTCTCTTAGGACAAATTCTTCAGGAAACAATTGAGCAACCTCTTCCCCAACTTCGAATGCATTCACCGAAATACAAGGACTAATATAAACATGTATATGAGCTAACTTCGCTCCTTGATCAAGCATCTGATTCACCGTTTTTGAAACAATTCCTTGTTCAGCACCCCTCCAGCCCGCATGCGCAGCCCCAATTACTTTATGAGTAGAATCCCCAAAAAGTATCGCTCCACAATCGGCCACTTGTATCATTAAGGCTAATCCTGGGGTATTGGTTACGAAAGCGTCCGTTTCCGGATAAATACCTCCTTTTGAAACCACTTCCACATGGGTTTTATGAACCTGTTGTGCAATGGCAATATTCTTAAGATTGGTGGTTGTCTCTTTCGCTAGTGCTTTCAAGTTGGCCAGTATGACCTCTTGATGCTCCTTTGAATTAAAACCAACATTCAGGCCAGCAATGGTAGAATTACTTGCTACATATTGAGCATTTTTTAAGCTGAACCAACTTAAAATTCGAGATTCATTAAGATTCTTTGGGCGAAGAAATGTGAGCTGGGAAGACATGACTTAAATGTTCCTCCACATGTTGAACTGGAAAAGATTTACCCGTCCATAATTCAAATGAACGCGCTGCTTGATAAATAAGCATCGGTAAACCATCCATGCAGGTAGCACCTGCATTCTTAGCTTGTTCCAAAAACTTTGTTTGCCTAGGGTTATAAACAATGTCATAACACAACGAATCTCTTAGATAAATAGAATTTTCCTCTTGAACGGGGCTAGCATCTATATTAGGATGCATGCCTAGTGGCGTAGTATTTACGATAATTTCTACTTCATCGGCATACTCGGGCCATTCATCATAACTAATCAAATTTATATGAGAATCGTTCTCATGCTTATCAATATTACGACTTACCACATAAATAGTGTCGCAACCTAATTGTTCAAGTCCATGAATTACCGCTTGTGCGGCACCCCCAAATCCAAAAATTAGAGCGGAATCTAAATGGTCATAACCTTTAAGCTGTAGTGGCTTTATAAA
>CAKZLH010000003.1 GCA_937125285.1 uncultured Balneolaceae bacterium
ATAACGAGTTGGAATCTGTTCTTCAGGAAATCTTTAAGTTTCAAAGAATGAGATGAGATTTGTTGCTTGTCTAATTTTTGCAAGATGGTATCCGTAAGGATCACTCCCATATCTACTACGGTACCTATCGCTATTGCTATACCTGAAAGCGCCACTACGTTGGCGTCTATTGAGGCCAGTTTCATGGCAATAAAAGTCAATAAAACAGAAACTGGAAGCATTACCGAAATAAGCAGTGCCATGCGAAGCCTTCTTAAAATCAACAGCACGATAGCTATGGTAATGAGTATTTGAAGCCATAACGCATGCTCTAGCGTGCCTATGGTCTCGTTAATAACATCCGTTCGATCATAGAAGGGGATGATTTTAAGTTGAACTTTGCGTCCATCATCCATTGTTTTTGAGGGAAGAGAGGTAGCAAGTTCATCAATTTTTAGGTGAATATTGTCGATAACTTCTTTAGGATTAACACCATATTGTGCGACAATTACTCCTCCTACGGCTTCTTTCCCAGCTACGTCTAAAGCACCTCTTCGATCCGAAGGTCCGTACTGAAGAATTGCAATGTCCCCAAGGTAGAGTGGGGTTTGATCAATGCTGCGAATTGGAATGCGCGCCAGATCTTCTAAATCTTCAACCGGTGCCACACCACGAATTAGGTATTCGTTGCGATTGAATTCTAGAGTTTTGAGGCCACCTTCGGCTTGAGCCTGCTCTAGCCGGCGAAACACTTGTTGTATACTTAATCCATACTGTTGCAATACCAGTGGATCGATATCCACTTGAAATTCCTTAACAAACCCTCCAATTGAAGCTACTTCTGATACACCTGAGACCGAAGACAAGGCCGTTTTGATGTAGTAGTCTTGAAGACTTCGTTTCTCTTCAAGGCTCCATCCACCTACTTCAATACCTTCTTCATTTACCCCCTCTAAGTAATACCAAAAGATTTGACCTAATCCAGTAGCATCTGGGCCTAACGATGGTTGAACTCCTTCTGGTAAGGTTCCTTTAGGAAGTGAATTTATTCGCTCGATTATTCTACTTCTACTCCAATAAAAATCCACATCCTCTTCAAAAATGATGTAAAGTGTGGATCTACCGGTAATCGATAGCCCTCTCACATCTTTAACTCCGGCCAGTGTTAGAAAATAATTGCTTAATGGATAAGTAATTTGATCTTCTATATCCTCAGGAGATTGCCCGCTCCAATCGGTATATACGATCTGCTGATTTTCTCCTAGGTCAGGTATGGCGTCTACAGCAACGGCATTATTTTTAAATGGAGTCTTCCAATCGAAAGGAGTTACACTAAGTCCCCATACTATAAGTAGGCCAAATACCAATAAGGGAATTATTGGTTGTGTTAACGAGTAATTATAAAAATTCTTAAACATAGGATTTTAGTTGATAAGTGCGGGGACTATACGATTACCGCATGAATGGGGAAGCCTTTGGTGGAGCTTACCTAGACGTAAAATCAACTAAAATTTAAAGTAGCCATTGATCGAAGGCTAAATAAAGCGCTTCAGAAAGAAAAGGAGGGGTATCTTTTGTTTGAGGTAAAAGACGATCTAAGATGGGAGGTGCTCTACTAGTTTCTACAATAGTAGGAGGTGCTAGAAGTGAAAATGAATGGATAACCGCCTTGTGTGGATGTGATGTATAAGGAATACTACACTCACATATACTGGGCCCATCACAATGGGGCATATCATCGCAACAATTTTTGTTTTGTGTAGATGTTATTTGGGAACCCATGTCTTTAGAATTTTCTACGATTTTGGCGTAGGTAAATTCATAGCTCCACGTTTTCCCCGTGAGACTTTCAGTGTCTACATAACTTGAGGATTCTTCAATCGAGGCATTAGTATGATGACAGGCAAATGCAATGGCGGTATTTAATGCACTAATCCCTAAAACGAAAATTAACATTCGTAATGCATTAAATAATCGCTTCTCATTAGGCAGATATGTTCTAAACCTCAATAACATTTTCACAAAATACAGAAAAGAATCTTAATTATAAATGAATTCATTGCGGGCATACCTGGTATATCATCATAATGTGCATAAGTAGTATTTGAATCGAGATTATCCGATTTTTAGATGCACTATTTAGCAATTAATAAATTAACATACATTGTAATCTAATGATCAAACTGAAAGGCACTTTTTTAGATGAAATTACCCATGATATTCCCAGTCAAAATTGGACTAGGGATGAATGGGCTAAAGATTTCGATGCCATGAAAGCTGTAGGTATCGACACGGTTATTCTAATTCGAGCGGGCTATAGAAAACACGCTACTTTTGAGTCAAAGGTATTACAAAAGAC
>CAKZLH010000004.1 GCA_937125285.1 uncultured Balneolaceae bacterium
CTTCCTGTGAATATATGATGGCTATATAAGAGGTTTTTTCTCAAGTCTGCAATCGCAAATGGAAACTCAACTCCTATCATCAAACCTTTGCCACGCACTTCCAAAACAGGCTCCATATCATTTAGTTCTCGAATCATATAATCGCCTAATTCTCGGGCATGCTCCATCAGGTCTTCGGATTCTAAGACTTCCAATACCCCTAAACTAGCGGCACAAGCTAAGTGATTTCCACCATACGTGGTTCCAAGCATTCCTGCAAAAGCCTCTATACTAGGCTTAATTAAAATACCCCCCACGGGGAATCCATTACCCATACCCTTGGCCATCGTGATAATATCGGCCTCAATACCCGCATGTTGGTGCGCAAAAAATCGACCCGTACGCCCAAAACCTGACTGTACCTCATCCAAAATGAGCTGGGTTCCGGTTTTAGTACACATTTCACGAAGAAATTGCAGAAAACTTGTGTCCGATTCAACGATTCCACCGACCCCTTGAATACCTTCAATGATCACGCAGCATACCTCACCCGTATTCAAGTGACGGGCAACCTCTTCTTGATCCCCAAGGGAACATCGAATGATCTCAGCTCCCTCATTTACCGGGAATACCAACTTGGCATTATCGGTCGCTGCTACAGCCAGGGATGTTCTGCCGTGAAAGGCCTTCTCAAAGGCCAGTATTTTTCTTCGTCCATTGACATGAGAAGCTACCTTAAAGGCATTCTCATTGGCTTCCGCACCCGAATTACATAAAAAAAGTTGGTAATCGGTATAGCCAGACAGTTGCCCTAACTTGTGATCTAATTCGGTTTGAATGGGAATTGGAACCGAGTTAGAATAAAAAGAGATACGGTCCATTTGATCTTTCAAACGCTTCACATAGTGTGGATGACCATGCCCTACTGATATAACCGCATGACCTCCATAAAAATCTAAGTATCGCTCTCCCTTAACATCGGTTAGCCAAGCCCCCTGAGCAGAAATTGGGGTAACATCAAAAAGTGGATAAACGGGAAATAAACTCATGATTCTCCTATGGCACTTATCTTATCAAATGATTTTTTTAATCCCTGAATCACCGCCGAACTCAGGCCTTGATATTCCATTTCGTTCAGGCCCGCTATGGTACAACCCATAGGGGTAGTTACTTTGTCGATCTCGTGTTCAGGGTGAGTTCCTTGTTCCATCAACAAAGCAGCCGCTCCCTTAGCGGTGGCCGATGCAATTTTTAACGCCTCTTCAGCTTCAAATCCCAATTCAATTCCGCCTTGAGTAGCTGCTCGAATGTATCGTAGAAAAAAAGCAATCCCACTAGCCGCTAATACCGTTGCCGCTTTCATATGTTCTTCATCAATAACCATCGATTCACCCAAAGTCCCAAACCAATCTTCTACTTGTCCAATGTAGGGCTTAGAGGCCTCATTACCACAAATGCA
>CAKZLH010000005.1 GCA_937125285.1 uncultured Balneolaceae bacterium
TGAAGCCATCCTTGAACGAGCCCAGGCTTTACATGAACGCGTCATTAGTATCGACACGCACGTCGACATTAATACGAACAACTTTACATCGGATCGAAATTACACAACCGACCTACCCACGCAGGTGACCCTTCCTAAAATGGAAGAGGGTGGATTGGATGTGGCTTGGTTTATCGTCTATACGGGCCAAGACACCTTAAGCGAAGAAGGATATGCGGCAGCCTATGAAAATGCCATCGATAAATTTGATGCCATTCACCGCTTGGTCGATGAATATGCACCCGACCGTATCGAATTAGCTGTGAACTCAGAACAAGTTCGAGACATCCAAGCTCGGGGTAAAAAGGTTGCTATGATTGGGGTGGAAAATGCTTACCCGATTGGTACAGACCTCTCTCGAATCAAAGAATTTCATGACCGTGGAGCACGGTACATGTCGCTGTCTCATAACGGACATAGCCAATTTTGCGATTCCAATACGGGTGAACGGGATGATGTTTGGTTGTATAATGGCCTAAGTGAACTGGGGAAGCAAGCAATCGTAGAGATGAATAAATGGGGGATAATGATCGATTTATCTCATCCCTCCAAAGCATCCAATATGCAAACCATGGCCTTATCCAAGGCACCCGTTATTGCTTCTCATTCTTCGGCACGTGCTGTGAATGATGTGAGTAGAAATCTAGATGATGAAGAATTAATAGCGTTAAAAGAGAACGGTGGTGTGGTTCAAACCGTAGCCTTTCGTAGCTATGTAGATTCTGAAAAACACGCCCAATGGCAAGCCGCCTCGGATGAGCTATTTGATGCTCGAGCCGCTGAGCTAGGGTTTGAACGGCTCTCTTGGGGAGACATTCGTAGCCTTGAGGCGGAGGAACGAGACGAATATATGACGCAATATCGGGCGCTTCAAGCCGAAGTTCGAGCACAAATGGCAGAAAGCGGTCAATACGGGGTCGATGTTTCCGATTTCATCGATCACCTAGACTATATGGTGGATCTAATAGGTATCAATCATGTAGGCATTAGCTCCGATTTCGATGGGGGCGGTGGGGTTCATGGATGGGATGATGCCTCAGAAACTTTTAGCATAACTCTTGAATTGGTTAAGCGTGGTTATAGTGACGAAGAAATTGATAAGCTTTGGGGTGGAAATCTGCTTCGAGTATTGGATGAAGTAGAAGCCGTTGCAGCCCAAATCCAACAAGAAGAAGGAATCTAATCACCCATTTCCCCGAAACACTTGAATGGACCATCAAAAGGAGCCTTCTCCTACTTCAGCCCATGAATCTCTGCTGCGAAAAATTATCCATGTCGATATGGATGCTTTTTTTGCGGCCGTGGAACAGCGAGATCATCCAGAATGGAGAGGCAAGCCCGTTATTGTAGGTGGGCGACCAAGTGGTAGAGGGGTGGTATCGACGGCAAGTTATGAGGCGCGGGTGTTTGGAGTACACTCAGCGATGCCCACTGCTCAGGCTTATCGATTATGCCCGCATGGTATTTTTGTGCCTTCCCGATTCGATGCTTATAAGGAAGCATCTAAACAAATTAGAGAGGTGTTTTATGAATATACCGATCTGGTTGAACCCCTCTCGCTAGATGAGGCCTATTTAGACGTAACGCAAAATCATGTGGGCAATCCTTCCGCCACCTTGATTGCCCGTGAAATTAAGCAGAAAATCTATGAACGCACCCAGCTCACCGCCTCAGCTGGGGTAGGACCCAACAAATTTGTAGCAAAAGTAGCTTCGGATATGGATAAACCCAACGGGCTTACCGTTATTCCACCGGATAAAATGGATGCCTTTCTAGAAGATTTACATATCAAAAAATTTTATGGGGTTGGAAAAGCTACCCTCCAAAAAATGCTTAGTTTAGGCATTCAATCGGGCCGAGATTTAAAGCAGTGGGAACTGGTTGAATTGGTACGGATTTTTGGTAAATCAGGACATTATTACTACCGAATGGCCCGCGGAGAAGACACACGCCCTGTACAGTCTCATCGCATTCGAAAATCGTATGGAAAGGAACGAACCTTCAGTGAGGATGTATCGGATCGGGATTATATTCACCAATTTGTTGAAGGCTTATCGGCTACTATTTCGGAGGGCATGCGCGCGATTCCGGCAGCGGGCAAAACCATCACGCTGAAATTACGCTATGAGAATTTCGAAACCATAACCCGAAGCCTGTCCCTTAATCATCATACCAATGACGCCAAAGAAATAAGTGCCGTTTCCAAGCAGCTTCTTCAGGAGACGGCTTTTGAAGAGCGCTCTATCAGGCTCTTGGGCATTAGTCTTTCCAACTTAGATATCAATGAAGACTATCGGGTTGAACAGCTTCAGTTAGGACTGGACGCGCGTTAGAGATTGGAAATCGTTAGAAATGGAGATCATTACAGAATGACGCCTGTAACTAATCTTGCTGATTCGATAAACCTGAACGGATGTGTAAATCGTGCTGAGGGAAGGGAATCTCGATATTGCGTTCGCGGAATTTTCGTACAATAGCTTGATTTAATTCGTTTTGAACAGTGTATCGTTCTTTCACATCAGGTATCCAAACAATTAGCTTCATATTCCAGGCCGAATCTCCAAAAGAGCGCAAATGTACATGGTGCTTGCGACGTTTCATCACGGTCTTATTCTCCTGAGCAACTTCCTCGAGCGCCTTCAATACGTCATCTAAATTAGAATCGTAGGCAACTCCCACATCCAATACCATTTTAAAGGTGGGATCGCCATGTGAATAATTGATGACATCCTTACTTACAAAATCTGAATTAGGAACGATGATGGAGATATTCTCCAAGGTTTTCACCTTCGTTGCACGGATATTGATTTCTTCAATATCGCCTTCAATCCCATTCACCATTACGCGATCACCCACACTAATCGGGCGTTCAAATAGCACAATAAGGCCCGATATAAAATTTGAGGTGATGTTCTGGAGGCCAAAACCGATACCGACCGACAGAAAACCAAAAATCACAGCTAAGCCGGTAAAATCGACCCCCAAAAACTGGAAGGATATCAAAACCCCCACCACCACCAGCGTATATTGTGACATCCTTGCAAGGGTATATTGAAGCCCCTGATCATGAATGAATTTTGGTAAAATACTATCGCGTAGTAATCTTTTGAGGTACGAAGCACCCACGATAAAACCCAAAAGAAGTAGAATAAATACCGTAAGTGACATCAGCGTCACCTGCGTATTTGCTAAACTAAAAAGGGGGATGCTTAAGGTATCTTTTAGCTCGAGCAGCCATTGCCACCATCCGTCTCCAGATTCGGTTGATACCGCGGTGTTGGATGCCGCATTGTTTAAGGAATCGGATGAGGCGGTGTTGGATGCTGAAGTGCTTAATGAGGCAGTGTTTAATGCTGGATCGTTTAATGCCGCATTTTCCGTGCCAGACAAAATCGTATCGACGACCTGCAGAGAGGTCGTATTTAACGACTCTGATATTTGTACCCACAAAAGGGCGGGTATCATTCCAAGCTTACTTCTTCTGATTTCCAAATTTCATCATTATAGTCTCTAATCGTGCGATCACTAGAGAATTTACCAACTCTTGCCACATTTAAAATAGCTTTTTTGGTCCATTCTTTTTCATTGCGATACACCTGCTCAAGCTCTTCCTGTTTTTTTACATAGGCTTCGTAATCGGCCAAGACCATGAAATAATCGCCTTGGTCTAATAAAGCCTGAATGATTGGATGAAATAAACCAGGATCTTCAGGAGAGAAAAAGCCATCCCGGATTTGATCCAGTGCGCGTTTAAGCTCAGGATTTGACTGATAGTAAAGATGCGGATTATATCCTTGTCGGCGAAGTTCATCTACCTGCTCCACGGTTAATCCAAAGATGAAAATATTCTCATCTCCAACTTCTTCCTTAATCTCAACATTAGCCCCGTCCAAGGTTCCAATTGTAAGCGCACCATTGAGAGCAAACTTCATATTTCCCGTTCCTGATGCTTCCATTCCGGCGGTCGAAATTTGTTCCGATACATCCGCCGCGGGAATCATCTTCTCGGCTAAGGTAACTCGGTAATTATCTAGGAACACACATTTCAATCGGTCTGAAGTATCTGGATCATTGTTGATCTTCTCACCAATTGCATTGATAAGCTTGATGTGCATTTTTGCCATGGCATATCCAGGCGCTGCCTTTCCACCGAAAATAACCGTTCTTGGAACCGTCTCCAGTGCCGGGTTCTCCTTGAGGCGATTATACAAGGTAATCACGTGAAGAGCCGCCATTAACTGACGTTTATACTCATGAATCCGCTTAATTTGTATGTCGAAAATTGACGTTGGATCAACTTCTAAACCTTTGGTCTCCTGAATATAATCGGCCAGTGCTTTCTTATTGTTTAATTTTATCTGGTTAAAGCGTTTCTGGAATTTCGCATCATCGGCTAGTGGCTCCAACTTTTTGAGCGTGTCTAAATCGGTAATCCAGCCATCCCCAATGTGTTCCGTAATTAGAGATGAAAGTTCGGTATTACATTGCTTTAACCAACGTCTTGGAGTGATTCCATTGGTTTTATTGGTGAATTTATCTGGATAGAGCTCATCAAATTCTCGGAACATATTTTCCTTGAGAAGTCGTGAATGAAGAGCCGCAACCCCATTCACTTTGGTGGCTCCTACAATACCCAAATGCGCCATATGTACGACTGGCTGCTCACCTTCGCTCACGATGCTTAGTCGTGACATTTTACCTCGATCATTGCCATAGGTAGCCTGTATATGATCCATGAATCTACGATTGATCTCATAGATAATATTCATGTGGCGGGGTAGAAGATGCCGCATCAATGAAACCGGCCATTTTTCCAAGGCTTCAGGGAGAAGGGTATGATTGGTATAAGCCATGGTTTTCACCGTAATATCCCACGCTTTTTCCCATGGCATATGCACCTCGTCGAGCAGGATTCTCATCAACTCAGGTATGGCTAAATTCGGGTGAGTATCGTTGCACTGAATGGCCACTTTTTCGGGCAGCTTTTCCCAATCCGAGCTATGATTTTTAAATCTTCGAATAATGTCCTGCAAAGAAGCCGCTACAAGAAAATACTCTTGTTTGAGGCGTAATTCCTGACCCACAAACACTTTATCGTTCGGATATAGTACCCGTGTGATGTTTTGCTCGAGCTGATTATTTCGCACGGCTTCGATGTACTGACCCTGATTAAAACTCTGTAGATCCAACGCCGTATCGGATTCCGCTTTCCAAAGTCTAAGCTGATTCACCACATTGTTGTTGTAACCAGGTACCGGCGTATCGTAGGCCACGGCCAAAACCTTGTCGGTGCCATCCCAACTGTACTCAATTTGCCCATCTTTGGTGCTGTGCATTCCCTGATGGCCATAAAACTGAACGGGATATTGAATTTTAGGACGCACAATATCCCAAGGATTCCCATATCTGAGCCAGAGATCTGGCTTTTCTATTTGAAAGCCATCCACAATTTTTTGATAGAAAATACCATAGTCGTATCGGAGACCGTATCCAATAGCTGGAATACCCAAGGTAGCCATCGAATCTAGAAAACAGGCCGCTAATCTTCCCAAACCTCCATTTCCCAAACCTGCGTCCCATTCGGCATTGCGAATGTCGTCATAATCTAGACCCAAATCGGCACAGGCATCGGCCACTTCTTGTTGAACATCAAAATTCACAACAATGTTATCCAACAAACGACCGATTAAATATTCCATAGAGAGATAATACACTCTCTTTACCCCTGTTTTATGATAGTGCGCCTGCGTGCTTAACCACTTATCATGTAAGCGATCCATAAGGGTTAATACCACACTTCGGTACTCATCCCATTGGGTTCGGGAGTATTCATCCTTAGCTAAGGTGTGACGAAGGTGAAGTTTAATGTCTTCTCGTAATGAATCACGATCCAAACCAGATCGTGTATAAATCTGCTGCTTCTTACCTGCTGAGGCGCTTGTCTTTTTTGTGGTTTTGACAGCCGCGGATTTAGCTTTGGACTTCGTTGTGGAGGTTGCCTTGGTTGCCTTGGTTGCCTTTGCTTTTTTTGCGGAAGTGGTCGTTGAAGTATTCTTCTTTGATGATGTCATAATTGTAGCTCTATAACCTTTGTAATGAATGAGGATACCCTGAAATTGAATGCTTTATTGAATGGTAACAGCAATCAAACCTGTCTTCAGTAAAATTTCAGGTATCGAATATCAAATGATGTACGATGGAATATCTGTTGTGAGTGAGTGAATGTATAGCTTTATGAGCATTCATAGATGCATCCCTGAGCGTTTCTTACACGATGTACAGAGAATATCTTTGATGTTCACGTTGAGTGTATGCAGTGTAAAATAGCTTAATTTTTCCTTCTTTACCGTGGATAATTTGAAGAAATATGGCAGATAATGAGGTTTTTAAGGACTTTTTAACGGTTTGAAGCTACCGATCAACTTCTAGCTCGTATATTCCCGTATCAGGCACAAATTTGGGTCGGGTTATATTGGCTCTATATCCCAACTGGATGAATGTTTCATAGGCTTCGGTGGCCACAAAATCTTGGTCAAATAATCCAAATACACTGGACCCGCTCCCGCTCATAGCTGCAAAGTTGGCGCCGAAATCAAGCATTTGGTCTTTCATATTACCCACTTGAGGAATTCGAGCGATAACCCCAGGTTCTAGATCATTAACCAGCAAATAAGGCCATTCTTCAATGGGTTCTTCTAATAACACCCGCCGCAAAGGGAATTCAGGGGTATCGTTTGGGTACACAAGCTCATAGGCTTCTACTGTCGAACTAGACTCATTGGGAAATACGGTTACAATCCAGGCATCGGGTTGAATATCACAGGGGTCGATTTCGTGTCCTAATCCCCGCCCCACACCAGCGTTGTTGTGGATAAAAAATGGGACATCGGC
The DNA here is from genome assembly GCA_937125285.1 of uncultured Balneolaceae bacterium. GTDB lineage: Bacteria > Bacteroidota > Rhodothermia > Balneolales > Balneolaceae > UBA1275. The sequence goes on from CAKZLH010000005.1 coordinate 6,931, forward strand.
TCCGATCCGAAGGCCCACCTCGGCCAACTCGGCGGCGCTCAACCCCAGATTCGCCACCTTGTTCACCATACGCAACACCGCAGCCGCATTCGAGCTCCCGCCGCCGAGGCCGGCGCCGGCCGGGATGCGTTTGTCCACGGTGATGTGGTAGTTGTCGCGGAGGCCGGCGTGCTCCTGAAGGAGCTGGAGGGCCTTCACGACCAGATTCGATTCATCAACCGGAATCGATGGATCGCTCATCTGAAGCCCCATCTCAGCCGCAGGCCTCAATTCAATCCGATCACTCCACTCAATAAAACATAAACCCGTCTCCAATTCATGATACCCGTTGGGCAATCTTCGTAACACGTGAAGTCCAAGATTAATCTTTGCAAAAGATTGAGTCATCCATCGTAATCCCATAACCTATCCCCACTCCTGTTGATGAGCCATCATATAATTAAAGGCCGCCTCGTGTTCATTGGGTATATCTCCGTTCAAGATCGCCTCTTTAATATGATCCTTAATCACTCCAATTCGCTTCGATGGCGGAATACCCAAAGCGTTCATAATTTCCTCTCCCGATAAGGGATTCTTCCAGTTCCGAATACGGTCTTTTTCTTCTACCTCCACAATCTTGCGTTCAACCCGTTCAAAATTCCTCATAAACCGACGCACTTTAAATTCATTCTTACTCGTAACATCCGCTCTACACAGCGTCATTAAATCGTCGATATCATTTTCGGCCTCAAAAATTAGACGCCGAACCGCACTATCACTGACCTGATCAGAGACCAACGCTATAGGTCTCAAATGTAATCGCACCAACTTCTGAACATAACGCATGCGCTCATCCATTGGTAAACCCAACCGTCGAAAAATACGAGGGGTCCATTTTGCCCCGAGCGCATCATGCCCGTGAAAGGTCCACCCATGATCCTCTTCAAAACGCTGAGTGGGGGGCTTTGCGATATCATGCATAATAGCCGCCCATCGCAACCAGAGATGGTCACTGACCTCAGCCACATTATCCAACACTTTTAAGGTATGCCAAAAATTGTCTTTGTGGCGCAATCCTTTACGCTCTTGCACCCCCTGTAAGGCATGCATTTCTGGGAAAAACTCCTTCAATAAGCCTGTTTCAAATAAGAGAGCAAATCCAATGGAAGGCACCTTGCATGCTACGATTTTGTTCAATTCAACCAGAATACGCTCCTTGGATACAATCTGAAGTCGTGAAGCCATCTTACCAATGGCCTCAAGGGTTTCCGGATGCAGCTTAAAGTTCAATTGAGCGGCAAAGCGTATGGCGCGCATCATGCGTAGTGGGTCGTCACTAAACGTTTTTTCAGGATCGATCGGAGTTTGAATGATCCCCTTATTAAGATTCGATAAACCACCAAACGGGTCGATTAACATTCCCATTTGATCAAGATCTAAACTCCAATAGAGTGCATTGATGGTAAAATCACGGCGATTTTGATCGTCTTCAAGTGTGCCGTCTTCTACCAAGGGTTTACGTGAATCCTCTCGGTAACTTTCTTTCCGCGCACCTATGAACTCCAATTCAATGGCAGGAGTTTTGACTTGAGCCGTGCCAAATTGCTTAAAAAAAGAATATTTGCTGTTGATCCCTTTCGACCGGAAACTCTCATGCACCCGCTCGGCTAATTGAATGCCCGACCCAATGGTAACCACATCCATATCAACATCATTTTTGATGCGATCCAAGTAAAAATCCCGGACATAACCACCTACCAAGTAGCTTTCTTGCCCTAAAATCTTAGACTGTTGCGCAACCTCGTTTAAAATGGCTCGATGCGCCGACGGTATATCATGTGGAAAATCCATATCTAAAGATACGGATGTTCACCTTTTGGTTCTGTCTTTTGTTGCAGGAGTTTTCTTCAAATAATCTTGCCTAAGTGAACGATAAAGAGAGTAGTTTAATTCTATATGTGATTATTTAGATTCAATTATCGAGTGATCACCAGCGTGAATCACTCCTGTGTAGTTGGTAAGTTCCGTGTGGGCTCCCACCGTAGACTGCTCGATTACACACCCCGATAATTGCGCCTGTTCTCTAACGATGCTATTGGAAATCGTACTCCCTTTAATCTGTGCGCCCGCTTCTATACTCACATGAGGCCCTACGGTAGACCCCTCGATAACAACGCCTTCGGCTATGTATACGGGTGGTACAATAGTCGATCCCTCATAGGTTGGAAGGGGTGTTGCGGCCTCTTTTTCAACAATGACCCCTGTGGTTTCTAGCCAAGCCGGCAAGGTGCCGCAATCCAGCCACTCATCAACCGTTGCCGTCTTAAAAATCTTACCCTGCCGAATCATACGATCTAGGGCTTCCGTTAAAAAGTATTCGCCACCCGGCCCTTTAATATCATTATCGATCACGTAAGCGAGTTCTTCTTTTAGCTTTTCGCCATCCTTGAAATAATACACCCCAATAATTGCTAAATCAGAAATAAACTCCTGTGGCTTTTCTACAAATCCGGTTATCTGATCTCCTTCATATACCGCAACTCCAAATCGAGAGGGGTCGTCCACTTTTTTCAACCAAATTACGCTATCGGCTCCTTCAACCCGAAAAACTTCTTTGCTATCGAATAAGGTGTCTGCGAAGGCTATAATCACTTCACCCTCTAGATCCTCTTCGGCACAATAAACCGCATGCGCCGTTCCTAATGCCACCTCCTGAACCCTAAAGGTACATGCCGCACCATGCCGTTGGCTCATCTGCTCGAGGGGTCCTTTTATGTCCGCCCCAAAATCTGGACCTAAAATGTATACGATTTCATCAATATTTCGATCCATCGTGCGAATAAAGGTTTCCACTAATCGCTCGACAATCATGGTTCCTGCCACAGGAAGTAATGGTTTTGGAACTGTGTTAGAATGAGGGCGCACCCGCGTTCCCCTGCCTGCCATAGGAATAATTAATTTCATAATACCCGTTTATTTACGTCTTATTGATGGTTGTTATTTAATGTTTCGAAATATACGTCCCTTTTTTTAGAATGCCCAAGCTATGTCTGCTTTGCGGTGCGGGTAATTGAGCCTAAATTTTCCCAATATCTTAAGTATCTTAAGAGGTATCGCATAGGAGAGGGTCTTCTCGGAAAGCACCCCCATAATCCTATGGATATTCTACCTATATCATATCTGGTTTACCTATCATCCCGAACCCATCATGATTCACCCCTATTATTTATTTTCGCTCAATCTACTAGCTGTGATTTTTGCCCTGGTCATGATGCGCGTATTGTATTATCGGTCGGTGTTTTTCTTACAGGTATTTCAACAAGTAGGGTATAAAACCAATGAGTTCCGCGGATGGATTAAGGAGCATTGGGATGAAAAAGTAATGCCCAGAGGCGTGCTCTATTTCTTAAGCTTCAGTATGCTTTTGATTTTTGTTACCGACTATATGAACTGGAAATTAAGTCTCTCCGCTGAAGCTATTATCTTGCTGGCGTGGGGATTTTGGTTTTTAGGTTCCACTAAGATTTATCGGCCCAAAAAGGTGAAGAAACCTTTGGTCTGGACAGCTCGCGTGAAACGGCTAAGCATCCCTTTTGGGCTTATGAATCTTCTGTTTCCTCTTTTCAGTTTATTTCTAACTTTTGGACCTTGGATATATAGCGGGATTGGTCATCCACGACTTCAGGCCTCCCGTTCAATTCATTATGACGCACCGAGTCTCGCCCTGGGTATGGCATTGGCCTATTTGTTCATCCCTTTATTTCTGTTGGTTGCTGGGTACCTAATGAAACCGGTTGAAACCAGCATTCAGAACGGATACAAACGACAAGCTCGAAAAAAGCTTGCCTCATTGCCTCACCTTAAGATTATTGCTATTACCGGAAGCTATGGGAAAACGAGCATCAAGTTTATGGTCCGGGATATACTCAAAGAACGCTTCAGTGTTTGTGTAACTCCGGGTAGCTTCAACACGCCGATGGGTATTTGTAAAGTGATCAATAACGATTTACAAGCGCATCATCAAATTTTGGTGCTAGAAATGGGTGCCCGATATGCGGGGAACATCGCGGAATTATGTGATATTGCAGAACCAGATATTTCAATTGTATCAAACGTTGGTGTGGCCCATCTAGAGACCTTTGGTACTCAAGATGTCATTGCTAAAGAAAAAGGAACCATTGTAGACCGGCTTAAAAAAGGAGGGCTTGCGGTTCTGAATGGCAATGATGAAAAGGTCCGTATCATGGGAGAAAGTCGGCAGGATATACAGCGAATACTGGTTGGGACTAAAAGTGAGCAAACATCCGATGATACCACTCTATCGATGATGGTATCTGATATATCCTACAGCACGAGCGGCACTTCATTTACCCTGCACAAAGGGGAGGATTCTTGGCCCATTACCTGCCCTTTGTTGGGGGTTCATAATGTACAAAATCTTCTCCTTGCTTTAGCGGTTGGAGACTTTTTTGGCTTACGCATGAATACCCTGAGCTTAGCCGCCTCTGACATAGCGCCTATTAAGCATCGACTCGAACTCAAAGCTATAGGAGATTACTTTGTGATTGACGATGCTTTTAATTCGAATCCGGTAGGGGCACAAAACGCGGTCGAAATTTTGGGCTCCTTTCAAACAGGTAAACGATACATCATTACCCCGGGCATGATTGAATTGGGGGAAAAAGAGGAGGATGAAAACAGTGCTTTTGGGGGTCATATTGCCAAGGCAAATCTTGACTTTGCATTTATAGTCGGCCTTGAAAGGGGTAAAATTATCGAGCAAGGCTATCTAGAAGCAGGAGGAGATCCGAAAAAAATTACTAGGGTAGAAAGTTTATTTGAAGCTAATGAACGAGTGCAAAAGCTTCTAAGCCCTGGAGACGTGCTCCTTTATGAAAATGATTTGCCCGATATCTACTCGTAACGAATCACTCGTGCAGGCTCCAGTTCAGATGCCCGCTTAGCAGGCAACCAACTTGCCAATAAACTTAAGGCTAGGGTGCCCAACATAATGAGCACCACATCTAAGGCCTGAATGTCTACGGGATAAGCGTCTATGATAAATGCCGAGGATAACTTTAGCAGGCCATACTGATCCTGAAGAAAGGAAAAGAGCAATCCAACGCCCCCGCCAAGAATCGCACCTATGATTCCTATGATAAATCCCTGCTGAATAAAAATACCCTGAATGTCTCTGGACGTCATCCCCATGGCACGTAATATTCCAATATCCCTCTTTTTTTGTATTACAATCATGCTTAATGAACCCAAAATGTTCAAAGCGGCAACCAGAATAATAATCATCAATACCAGAAATGCTCCCCATTTTTCTAAATACATCACATCATAAAGGGGTTTTTGAAGGTCGTACCAGGTTTTTATCTGAACCTCTTCACCAAATAAGCTTGCTCGCTGACTTTCTAGTTCAACTTTCACCTGGTCGGCATCTTCTAGCTGAAGTAGGGAAAGATCTATGCCCGAGATTTTATTTCGGGTTACAAAAAGTCGGTGTGCCGCCTCAATATCCATGAGTATGGGGGGTGGAGATGAAACATAGGGAAGCTGATAAACGCCTCGAACTTCAAAAATCATGGTTCTGGGCATGGATATTTGAGTTAAGGCGCGCCGCATGTGTCGAGCGCTTAACAAAACGATTTCATCTCCTACTTCGAGTTGTAACTCGGCCCTAAGATACTCGGGTATCAAAAGTCCAGGCCGGCCCTGTTTACGCTCTAGTGAACGATTGCCTTGGCTTATGGGCACTTCTAAGCTTTGCTCAGATGCATTGTTTGTAAAATCAATACCCTTTAATTGCACCACTTTGTTTTCATAGGGTTGCAATCCATTTTGCTTCTGAACCCTCATTAAAGCCATGCCCTCCACGTAAGGAGTGTAGGCCGATACTTGGGAATGGGCCTCAAAGTAGTTCTCTACTTCTTGATTCCATTCTAAAATAGGCCCACCAACACTTTCAACCCGAATTTCAGGATCATAACCTAACAGAAAGCCTTGAATCACACTAAAAAAACCATTGAAAATGGATAGCACACTTATTAAAAGAGCAGCGCCAATGGTGATTCCCGAAATACTAATATAGCTAAGTGCCGACTGCAGAGAGACTTGCTTCTTTGCAAACAGATAACGCCGGGCGATGCTTCTGGATATATTCATATCTTGGTAGTACGAGTTTTGTGTAAAATAGACAATGTTGTTCATTTACACATCATTATTAAGGCTTTATAAGGATAACTTAGCCCATAAATTCATATATTATAGCAGCTTGATAACGGCTATTCTTGTTTCAAAACAATCATAATAAGGTTTATTGGTGCTATCGGAGCAAACTATTCTATCTATTGACAATGGAACTCATGGAGACCCCTTTTCGGTACTAGGCTGCCATTTAGAGACTATTGACAAGAAAAAAAAGCTAGTCATACGAGTTTTTAGACCCGATGCCGCATCAATATGCTTATTGGTGGGGAACCAGGGTCGCCATCAGATGAAACGAATTTCGGATGGCGGGCTTTTTGAATGGGTTTTTCCAAGGCGTAAAACGGCTCCATCGTATCAATTAGAAATCACTTTATACTCTGGTGAAAGCTTTACGGTCGATGACCCTTATCGCTTCCCCCCTTTGCTTAGCGACTACGATCTTCAACTTTGGGGAGAGGGAAATCATGTAAAGGCCTACGAATTCATGGGCGCTCACCCAAAAACTATTGATGGGGTAACCGGTACGCACTTTGTGGTATCCGCACCGGCGGCCACCAGAGTAAGTGTCATTGGCTCATTCAACCAGTGGGACGGTCGGGTCCATCGAATGCGTAAATATCATGACCAAGGACTTTGGGAATTGTTTATTCCGTTAGTGGGAGAAGGGGACTCGTATAAGTTTGAAATCAAAACCCCCGTACAAGATCCTCCACTAAAAAAAGCGGATCCCTTTGCTTTTTATGCTGAACTTAGACCTCAAACCGCCTCCATTGTTCGCGATATTTCAGGTTATGAGTGGGGCGATTCCCATTGGATGAACCAACGTGAGCAGCGAAATCCCCAGTCGCCTTTATCGGTATACGAATGTCATATTGGTTCTTGGAGACGTAAGGATGGGGAGTTTTTAAGCTACCGTGAATTGGCGGAAACACTTATTCCCTATGTCCAAAAAATGGGCTTTACGCATATTGAATTAATGCCCATTGCCGAGCATCCCTATGACCCCTCTTGGGGGTATCAACAAACAGGGTATTTTGCGGCTACCTCTCGCTTTGGCACTCCACAGGATTTTATGTTTTTTGTAGATAAGTGTCACCAGGCGGACCTAGGGGTTATTGTAGACTGGGTGCCTGCTCATTTTGCAAAAGATGAACATGGCCTGTATCGATTCGATGGAACTGGGCTTTTCGAACATGAAGATCCTAGACAAGGCGAACATAAAGATTGGGGTACGGCCATTTTTAACTTTGGGCGCACAGAAGTACAGAACTTTCTTGTTTCAAATGCCCTTTTTTGGTTGGATTATTACCATATCGATGGCCTTCGTGTCGATGCAGTGGCCTCTATGTTATATCTGGATTATTCCAGAGAAGAGGGAGAATGGGTACCCAATGCCTACGGTGGTAGGGAGAACATAGAAGCCATCGCCTTTCTCAAAAAATTCAACTATTTCATTCACAACCATTTCCCGGGGGTTCTGAGCTTCGCCGAAGAATCAACCTCTTGGGGCGGGGTTACAAAATCGGAGCAAGAAGACGGACTTGGTTTCGATTACAAATGGAATATGGGTTGGATGAACGACACTCTTAAATACATAGAAAAAGATCCCATACATCGAAAGTATCATCAGGGCGACTTGACCTTTTCTATGGTCTATGCATTCAGCGAACGATTTATACTGCCCTTCTCACATGATGAAGTGGTGCATATGAAAAAATCGATGCTCTCTAAAATGCCGGGAGACGACTGGCAAAAGTTTGCAAATTTACGGCTCCTATATACCTATATGTTTGCTCATCCTGGCGCCAAACTTCTTTTTATGGGGGCTGAATTCGGTCAGTGGCAAGAATGGAATGACGCCCAATCTTTAGACTGGCACCTTACGGAATACGGCGACCATCAACATATTCAACAATTGGTTACCGACTTAAATGCCCTCTATCGTAAAGAAGAATCCCTTCACGTCTTGGATCATAATTGGCAAGGCTTCCAGTGGATTGATTTTAATGATGCCGATAACAGTATTATTTCGTTTGTTCGAAAGACAAATCAATCGGGCGAAAATGTTGTGGTTGTGTTAAATTTCACCCCATCGGTTCATCGTGATTATCGCGTTGGAGTTCCGTCGGTTGGAGAATACGAAGTAATATTCAATAGTGACTCGGAGTTTTATGGAGGAAGTAACGTTGGCCCAGAGCAGCTCTTTGCTCGGGAAGATGATCTTCATGGAATGCCCGCCTCACTTGACTTAGCGATTCCTCCGCTTGCTGGCTTGATGTTAAAACTAAAGAAATAAATTATGCGATTTCCACGCTCATCAGGTACTCTTGTCCATCCTACTTCTTTTCCTGGCAAATATGGGATTGGAGATTTTGGCTATGAGGCACGAGCATTTATCGATTTTTTGGAAAGCACCCACCAAACCATTTGGCAAGTGTTGCCCTTGACCCCCACAGGATATGGAAACTCCCCTTATGCTAGCTATTCAGCCTTTGCCGGAAACCCGTTTTTGATTAGTCCAGATATTTTGCTGGAAAAGGGATTGCTGAGCGCATCTGAAGTAAATACACTCATTATTCCATCCACTACAACGGTGGCCTACGAACAGGCGTTTGAGAAAAAGTCTGCCGCTTTGACCCTGGCGTGTAACCGTTTCTATGAAAAACTAGATTCGAAACAAAACGAGGCTTTTATGCAGTTTAAGCAGCGGCATGCGCACTGGCTCGATGATTATGTGCTTTTTATGACCTTGGCCAAAAAACACCACATGCAGCCTTGGAATACTTGGGAGCGTTCTTGGGCCACCAGGGAAGCATCGGCCTTAAAAAAAGCTCGTAAGACCTATGAAGAAGAGCTGAAATTTGAATATTGGGTTCAGTTCGAGTTCTTGAGCCAGTGGATGGCGCTTAAAGAATATGCCAACCAAAAAGGAATCCGGGTCATTGGCGATATCCCTATTTTTGTGGATCACAATAGTGCGGATGTTTGGGCTAATCCAAAATATTTTGCGGTTGATGATAAGGGAGAACGAACGCTCGTGGCCGGGGTTCCACCGGACTATTTCAGTGAAACCGGACAGCTATGGGGCAACCCGCAATATGATTGGGAGGCCTTAGAAAAAGATGGGTTTTCTTGGTGGGTAGATCGTTTCAAACATATGTTTTTAACCTGTGATGCCATTAGGGTCGACCATTTCCGCGGTTTTGATGAATATTGGGAAGTGCCTGCTTCCGAGAAAACAGCTATCAATGGGCGCTGGGTACAAGGGCCTGGAGAAAAGCTTTTCGATACCATCCTTCGAGAATGTGGCGAACTCCCCATCTTAGCCGAAGATTTAGGTTTTGTTACCGAGGGAGTGGAGCGACTACGCGATAAATATGCCTTCCCTGGAATGAAGATTGTTCAATTTGCTTTTGATGCCGATGCCTCAAACAGCTTTTTGCCACATAATTACCCTCAAAACTGCGTGGTTTATAGCGGTACTCATGATAATGACACCTCTTTGGGGTGGTATCATCAAGCCCCAGAGCATGAAAAACACTTCGCACGCAGTTATAGCCGAAGTGACGGAAGCCGCATCAATTGGGATTTTATTCGTTTAGGAATGATGTCCGTGGCCGATCAAGCTATCTTTCCACTACAAGATTTCATGGATTTATCTACCGAGCACCGGATGAATTTTCCCGGCACCTCATCGGGTAATTGGCTTTGGAGATACACCACAAAAATGCTGGACGATATAAACCGTGATGAAATCCGCTATCTGATCGAATTTAGTAATCGCAAAGTAAATAAAAACAGGTGATTTTTTATTTAAAAGCGCCTTTTTCGTATATTCTAAAATTGTTAAAAAAATAAAACATCATGTCTTTTCCACTTAAGAACTTACCTCAAAGGTCTGCCAAGCCAAGAAGTAACGGAATAACTCTCGTATTAGATAAGGGATACAGCGTGCGGCAGGTGGAAGATTTTGTAGAGGTATGCTCCAATCATGTAGATATTGTTAAACTGGGTTGGGGAACCTCTTACGTTACTCAGGGCCTAGACGAAAAAATAAAAACCTATCAGAATGCCGGTATACCCGTCTATTTTGGTGGCACCTTATTTGAGGCCTATCTAATGAGAAATCAATTATCCGATTACCGGAAATTGATGGAGAAATATGAAATTACGCATGTTGAAGTTTCAAATGGTACTATTCTGTTATCCGATGAACGAAAACAAGCTATTATCCGGGAACTCAGCAAAGAATATACCGTCTATTCAGAAGTGGGTAGTAAAAACCCTAACGAAATTATACCTCCCTATAAGTGGGTAAAAGTTATTCAAGAAGAACTCAATGCCGGGTCTGAAAAAGTTATCTGCGAAGCACGCGAAAGTGGCACTGTGGGTATGTTTCGACCAAACGGCGAGATTCGATCAGGACTGATTGAAGAAATCACCGACCAAATTCCAACCGAAAACCTACTCTTCGAAGCTCCCCAAAAAGCACAACAAGTATGGTTCATTCGAAAATATGGCTCTAATGTTAACCTTGGCAATATTCCACCCGAAGAAGTAATTCCTCTTGAAACACTCAGATTAGGATTGAGGGGAGACACTCTTCTAGATTTTTATTCTCCTGATGAAGAGACTGAACTTGGCCAGGTCATGAAGAACAACGGTTTGAACAACCAAGAATAATTTTTACTCATGAAAATTTTATACGCTGCTGCTGAGATTTCCCCTTTTGCTCGAATGACCGTAACGGCCGATTTGTTACGATTCTTACCCGCTTCTTTACAAGATAAGGGCTTTGAAATTCGGATTTTGTTACCCAAGTATGGAACCATTAATGATCGACGAAACCGATTGCATGAAGTTATCCGTTTGTCTGGAATTGAAGTAGAAGTTGGGGACACCGCAGAGAGTATGAAAATAAAAGTAGCCAGCATACCCAATGCTAAATTACAAGTCTACTTTTTAGATAATGACACTTATTTTAAACGAAAAGGCCTATTTAAAAACCCTAAGGATGATAGCTTTTATCCCGACAATGCCGAACGCTTAGCCTTCTACAATAAAGGGGTATTGGAAACAGTTATGAAGCTGGGCTGGGAGCCTGATATCATTCACTGTCATGATTGGCCTGCAGGACTTATCCCACTTCTGGTAAAAACCAAGTATAAAGATGAACCGATTTTTCAAAAATCTAAAATCATCTACAACTTGCATCATCCTGAAAATGAAGGAACTGCCGATACGGCAAAAATTCTCGAGTTATTAGGGCTGCCCGAAGACGTGGATATTGCCAAGCTTACCGATAATGGTAAGGTTGACTTACTGAAATTAGGACTCCTATACAGCGATCATGTAGTAACTGGAAACTTTTTAAAGGATGAATTCGACGAGGTATTCAAAGAACTGAATGTTCAACCCGTGAAGATTCAAGGAGCACCTGAAGATGTGTCTACTAAGTTTTCGGACTACTACAAAACCATATCCAAATAGGAATTATCAAGAAGACTCTACATTATGTTTCGAACCATGAAAGCTGCCTCTAAAAGGTGGCTTCCTTTGTCTATACTAGCTCTCATTAGCCTTAATGCGTGTGAGGAAAACACCACAGTTGGCGTAGATTTCATTCAAGAATCGGGTATTCAAGTAGATACCCTGTTTATTGATTCCGTGGAATTGGTATCGGTTGACCCTTACTTAGGTCAGCTTAGCTATTCCGCTATGGGCGCCTTTAATGACCCTCTCTACGGCGAAGTTAGAGGGACGGCCTATTTCAAGCCGTCTATAAATGCTGCTAATACCGATACCATTTTAGATTATATGCAGCTTCAATTACGCTTGCATGTCATGGAAGAGGAAATTTATGGTGATACTACCGTGGCTGGTGAATTTGAGGTATATCGAATCACAAACGATTGGCACGGCCCTAGTTTTCGGCAATCCACCCCTATGAATTTAGGGGCCGAATTAATTGGTAGTTTTACTGACGCAGATGCAGACACCAATGGAAACATCCATATCCCTCTAGGAGGAAGCTGGGATGCACTCTATCGAGAATTATTCAATATAGATGATGATAGTACTCGACTTACCCGATATGAAAATGAAGATTATGGTTTAGCTATCGTGCCTAAAGAACCAACGAATAATGTGCGTTTTGCCACCTTTTCTACCAGCCGGTTGTTAATTATTGGGCGGGAAGACACCAGCTCCTTTGGCATTCAAGATTGGGCCTATCAACTTGAACGAAATGAAAATGAACCAATAGAAGATCGTTTAATTCTTCATAATACCTTTGAGCAGGTTGTTAAACTGGATTTACAATCCATGGTAAACCAGTTACCTAACACCAATTTTGTCCGGGCCGAGTTAGTAATAGAAGAAGACACGACTCGTAAGTTCACAAGTTTGGGTGAGCACGAAATTCGATTAGCCGTACCTGGTTACCGCCTTAGTGAGGGTAATTTCATCGACTTGGCTTATCAATTTGGTTTCTCAGATAACAATATTATCAATGGCTATCCGCTCGACGGCCGTTTTCGCTTCGAGATGACGAGAGTTTTTAACGAACAAATTTATAACAACAATCCCGTTAAAAGTTCCTATCTATATCCTTTTATGGGATCTGGCTATGTTGGCTCAAACATACTTTATGATGTAGACGCCAACTCTCCGAAGAGACCTCGCTTAATTATTCACTCAATCCGCTCAGAGGAGGGTCAGTAATGAAAAAAGGCGCTCAAATGTTTGTTAGTATAAGCCATTTCAAAGGCGCACTGCTGCTAGCCGCTGTATTTATCCTAGGTTCTCAGACCTATATTGGAGCTCAAAATCTAAGTTCTAATCTTGCGCAAAGTGGATCGGTTTATTCGGCTTATGGGGTCGGTTATCCTGTAGATTTAGAAACTGGGTCGGCCAAAGCTCATGGTGTTTTTGGGCTTTCTAGCGTAAACCAAGAAGTCGTTGGGTTAAGTAATCCAGGATTGTGGTCTCAATCGTATTATACGCAAGGGGCCTCTGGATTAGACTTCAAAAATCTACGATTGAAAAACAGTACCACAGAGGCACGTTCCACCCTATTTGAGAAAGGTTACCTACAACTATTATTCCCAATCAAATCAAATGAATTGGGTTTGTCGGTGGGTCTTTACCCCGTAACGCGGTCTAACTTAAGAATTATTAACGAGGACACTTTTGATTCCTTTGGAGACACCGTTGCTTATCAATCGGAATTCCAACAGTTTGGGGGTATTAATAAATTCGAATTGGGTTTTGGTTGGAAAATAACTGAAAATATATCGATTGGTTATGCGCCGTCGGTTGCTTTCTTCACCATGGAAAACTCAGAGGCATTCAACTTCAGTTCCTCTTTATACGCCCAACAAACGCAAAAGCTAAACATAAGTGGCGCTGCCTTTTCCCACCGCTTTGGAGTATCAGGAACTTTTCGAAGTCTTTTAAGAAGCCAGGATAAACTATCGCTTGGCGCAACCTTTACGGCTCCTTTTTCAATGACGTTGCGGCAGAACTTTTTCACAGAAAAAAGTTTAGAGGTTGGGAGTAAAACCGTTGAATTATCCAATTTACTACCTGCGAAACGTGGAGAGTTATCTATGCCTTTAGAATTGGCTGGAGGGGTGGGCTATGCTCCTCATAATCGGTTTAATATCAGTGCTGAAGTACATTATCAGCAGTGGTCCACTTACTCAAACACCTTATTCGACAACAATGGTGCCGGTATGACCGATCGCTTACGTTTTGGAACGGGTGTACAGCTTCATCCATACAAAAGAGTACAATCCGGATTTTTTTCGAGTTTTAAATATTCTGCTGGTTTATCTTACGACACAGGACACTTGACTATTCAAGATCAAGAAATTAGAACGTTATGGCTACACTCTGGGTTAGGAATACTATCACGTAGTTCCTCATCCTTAGATGTTAGTCTTCGTTATGGTTTCAGGGGTACCACAGAAAGTAGTCTCATTGAAGAAAACATATGGGCTATTGGTCTTTCTGTGAATCTTGCTGAAATTATGTTCTTGAGACCAAAACTACAATAATCGAATACGTTCATCACTGAACTCATTGACACAACTAACTAATCGTATCATGAAAGTATTAACTTCCATACTTGGATTAATCCTGTTAACTGCTAGTGGAGTAAAGGCACAAGAATGCACAACCACTCCTCCATTCGAAATGCCAGAACTTGCAGCATTTTCAATATTTCAAGACAATTACAAAAACGGTGACTATCCGTTTGCCCTCGAATATGGCCGCTGGCTATTGTGCAGCAAAACAAAAGAACTAGAAGGCTATCCTAGATTTAGTTTAGCCAGTCAATACCCTAAGTTTATCGATATTTACACTAAGATTGGTTTAACCAAACAAAATCCTAGCGAACGAGAAGCTTACTTAGATACCGCATTAGCACTATTTGAAGAACAGTTCACGGTTTTCACAGATGAAGAAGTGAATAAGTATGATTTACATCAAGACAGAGGGCGTTATTTACTAGAAAACTATCAAAACATAGAAAATGGTTTGGATATGGCCTATGCCGATTTCCAAGCTATGTTTGACTTGGATCCACAGCAAACCACCGAGCTTGGGGAAGGATACTATGTGCGCATTGTGATTGACAACCTTGTTCGTAAAGGCGAAAAGGAAACCGTTCTTGCTATGATTGAACAAGCTTCTCCCTACGCCGGCCTTGAACTTAGCAGCTATTTTGACGAAACCTTAGGGGATCTTTTCAACACACCAGAAGAACGTCTGGAATTTTGTGGGGCAAAAGTTGAAGAGAATCCTGAATCACTTGAAGACTTACGTTGCGTAGCTGAAGCTCAAGAAGATTTAAATATGATGGAAGATTATTTAAACACCATTCAAATTATTCATGGCTTAGACCCTACATTTGAAAGTGCCCTAGCTCTAGCAGAAACCGAGAAAGGGAATGCATCTTACAGTGAAGCGGCTGTTTATTTCAAAGAAGCTTTAAGCTACGCCACTAATGACACAGATAAGAAAAATATCAATCTAGAATTAGCCGACGTGTATTCGAGTACTAATGATTTAGCAACCTCTAAGAAATACATACTTGACGCTATTTCAGTGGATAATTCATTTGGCTTGGCATACATTAAACTAGCTTCTATTTATGGTCAAGCGGTAAGTAATTGTACTGAAAACCGTAAGCTTGAAGCCAAAGATAAAGTGGTGTATTGGGTAGTTGTTGATTACTTGAATCGTGCAAAATCAGTGGATGCCAGCGTAACCAACACGGTAAACTCACAATTAGCTACCTACGAAGCCGTAACTCCTTCAACCGAAGATAAATTCTTCACACTTGGCTATGAAACAGGTCAACGTGTACAAGTTGATGGCTCATTGATGAGTTGTTATTCATGGATTAACGAATCCACGGTTGTTCGATAATTTTTTATGGGGATTCGATTCGTAATCCCCTTTTTATTTTCTCTGCAATAGATTTGCAATCGGTTAAAACATTCGTATCTTTTTGTTACTTCTAACTTTAAAAGTGCGCCTGTTCTGTGCCGCACTAACTTTTGAAAACGCTCCTCTCTTCAGTTTCACATCCATTTACGATGAGTATATTGAATGCCCTCAAATGAAGGTTTCTATGGGAGTTTAGTTGAATTATGAATCATATTTAATGGCTAGAAACAAGAATAATAACTACAATAAAAACCGCTCAAAGAACAACAAGCGGAATAAGAATCGAAACCGGAATAATAAAAACAACAAGAATAAACATGTGTTTATTCCGAAGTTTCATTGGAACCAGAGTCAAGGAATCGTTGGTCGTTTTGCAGGGGTTTTAGAAATAAATGAAAAGGGTTGGGGACTTATTCGAAAATTAGATTTTGAATTCAGTTATCATCCGAAAGACCCTTTCTTAAAGCCTGAGGAAGTAAAAGAACTCGATCTTCGTCAAGGTCTTATTATTGAAGGAGAGTTTGAAGAAGATCATCAAGGTAATCGCCATGTTGCCAATATTGATGGTATTAACCATCAAAGCGTGGAAGCATGGACAAAGTGTGCAAAGTTTGAACGTCAAACCCCTATAATGCCCGTTGATTGGGTTCGATTAGGTGAGCGACCACAAGATACCGAAATGCGCGTCATAGACTTAGTGGCTCCCATTGGTAAGGGTCAGCGCGCTTTAATTGTAGCCCCTCCTAGAACGGGAAAAACAGTGCTATTGAAACAAATTGCAGATTCAATTGCACACCATCACCCTGATGTGCATTTGAGTATTCTACTGGTGGATGAGCGCCCCGAAGAAGTCACTGATTTTATCCGATCTTCTAACGCTGAGGTGTTTGCTTCATCAAATGATCGAAAAACTCAAAGTCATATCCGCATCACAGAAATGACTCTTGGATATGCCAAACGAAAGGCTGAGATGGGACAAGATGCTGTATTGCTCATAGATTCCCTAACACGATTGGGCAGAGCATATAATGCCATTCAAAACAATAGTGGACGAACCTTATCGGGTGGTTTAGATATACGGGCCTTAGAAATACCCAAAAAAATCTTTGGCTCAGCTAGAAAAATTGAAGGCGGAGGTTCGCTCACCATTATTGCAACTTGTCTTGTAGAAACCAATTCTCGAATGGATGACCTGATATTTGAAGAGTTTAAAGGCACCGGAAATATGGAATTGGTGCTAGACCGTGAATTAGCTAATGACCGAATATATCCCGCCATCAACATCACTGCTTCGGGTACTCGAAATGAGGCTAAGTTTATTACCGATTCACTTGAGGAGCGCAATATGGTTCGGAGATACTTGTTGAAAAAGTCGCCAAAAGAGTCCATGCTTGGGCTGCTTAAGGTTCTCAAAAACACCGAGAGTAACGAAGAGTTACTGAATCAGATAGCCGCCATATCGTAATAAATTTTTATGCTGTGGTCGGATAAAAAATACCCTTTCCTTTTTATCGGACTCCTATTCTTTGCAGTAAGTATTATTGTTTGTAGTCCTGAACCCACTCAGGGCATTTACTATCTTGAAGACAATTTGTGTAATGAGCGTTATTCTGAAGCGGAGCAGAGCTTGCTACCCATACCCTTTAGAGGCGGTCAATTATGTGTGTACCCAGATTATCACATTAGCTCGGGAATACGAACTCCCTTAGATCTAGGTGATGCATTTACGTTAGTGAATCGTCTTGGGCTGCGATTACCAACGCCCGAGGTAGTAGACTCTATCTACGTACATGCCGATATAAAAATTGCACCTATTCCTATGCCTCCCACAAGTGAAATGACTACGGTAGCTTATTATGTTAGACATGATAGTCTCATTAATGCCCAGCTTCGTGGTTTGGGTTTTGACCCAGGACCTTCACTAAGGGAAGGATTGAAAGCCAAACTCATTGCCGGCCACAAAAAAGATGTGGTTTATATAAATCCTAACAGTACAAAAGTTGCTATTTATGGTTGGCACCGCTTGAACGGCAACCCGATTCAACCCTATAGCACCGTACATCACAGCGGCTATTATGATTATAGCCATGGTGTTCGTCCGGTAAGTCCAGAATACTTTAAAGACGGCTCCTGGATTGTTTGGTAAGGTCTGCTAGTTTTTTGGGGGAAGCTTACTGCCGATTAGTCTGTGATAGGATGAGATAATTCAACCGATCATACAAGTTTTATCCATTAAGCAACGGTCATGCTTGGGTCGATTTCAGCTGCCCAAGTTTTCATACCGCCTTTTACATTATACACGTTTTCAAAACCCTCGTGCTGTAAAAAAGCGCAGGCATTGGCACTTCTAGCTCCAGATCTACAAATGATGGCAATCTCTTGTTTGGCATCGAGGGTATGAACACGGCTTTGCAGTGAAGACAAAGGAATGTGCTCACCTCCATTATTCGAAACCATGTACTCGAAGCTTTCTCTTACATCGATCAATAAAAAGTTTTCTACTTTTTGATCTAGTTTTTCCTTTAGTTCTTGAACCGTAATCTCTTTCATGTTGGGATGTTTGTTTTGAACAATTTTCTTTAAAAATCTCAAAAGTCTTTGAAAGACTCCATTTGTTATATCACGTTTTGACATATCGATCCAATGAAAATGTTTCTCCTAAGTATAGCTTCCTTGCTTTTTCATCATTGGCTAGGCGGTCAGCAGAACCCTCCATCAAAATCTTACCCTCAAACATAAGATAAGCTCGGTCGGTGATGGCTAGGGTCTCATGAACATTATGATCGGTAATAAGTATGCCAATATTCTGCTCTTTAAGTTTAGAAACGATTTGCTGAATATCCTCCACTGCTATTGGATCTACACCGGCGAATGGTTCATCCAGTAAAATGAATTTAGGTTGCGTAACTAAGGCTCTAGCAATTTCAGTTCTGCGACGCTCCCCACCAGAGAGGCGATAACCCTTGTTGTCTCTTACTTTTTCAAGAGAAAATTCCGTTATAAGAGCCTCGCATCGCTCACGGATTTCGGTAGTGGGGTATCCCCTGTACTGTAATACAGATGCAAGATTCTCATAAACGGTTAAATTTCTAAAAACACTGGCCTCCTGAGCTAAATACCCTACGCCTCTACGGGCTCTTTGGTACAT
Organism: uncultured Balneolaceae bacterium; assembly: GCA_937125285.1. Taxonomy (GTDB): domain Bacteria; phylum Bacteroidota; class Rhodothermia; order Balneolales; family Balneolaceae; genus UBA1275. The sequence goes on from CAKZLH010000005.1 coordinate 25,733, forward strand.
AGGTGTTCGGGTAATACGGTCTTGATCCAAATATATTTCACCATTATTAGGTGATACCAGCCCAACCATCATATAAAATGTAGTGGTCTTTCCAGCGCCATTCGGTCCCAAAAGGCCTACAATTTCTCCTTGTGATACCTGTATGGAAACGTCATCAACAACCGTTCTTTTTTTGTAACGCTTAACCAAACCCTTGCTGTAAAGCACCTGTTTTTCAGGGGAATGATCGCTAATTGGTATGGTTTCATTCGGGTTCAAACAGAAAACAACTTAAGCGGGTGCTAAACTCGTTAATATGGACTCAAAGAGAAGCTTACCATCTTCAGACCCTAAAAGTCCTTCCATCGCTCGTTCGGGATGAGGCATCATCCCCAACACATTTTTTTGCTGATTAGTAATCCCGGCTATATGATCTACCGACCCATTTATATTGGCCTCCGCCGAGGTAGCGCCCATTTCATCGGTGTACCGGAATAACACTTGATCATGATCTTGCAGGCGCTTAAGACCGTCCTGATCTATAAAGTAATTTCCTTCTCCATGAGATACAGGAATCTTTAAAACCTGGCCTTTTTGAAGTTGAGCGCTAAACATACTATCGGTTGACTCCACCCGGATATGCACATCCTTGCAAATAAATTTCAACCGTTCATTATGCTGCATAGCGCCTGGAATAAGTCCGGCTTCTAATAGAATCTGAAAGCCGTTACAAATACCCATCACTGGCCCACCTTTTTGGGCAAATCGGACAAGTTCCTGCATAATTGGCGAGAACCTGGCAATAGCACCCGATCGTAAATAGTCTCCATACGAAAATCCACCAGGAACAATAACCATGTCCAGACCTGACAAGTCCGTATCTTTATGCCATAAAAATTTTACATCCGCGTGCATTACATGTTTTAACGCGTGATACGCATCATGATCGCAATTTGAACCTGGAAAAACGATTACGCCAAATGTTGCCACAGTACTCCTTTTTTATCCTTTAATTTCTGTCATTAGATCAATTTCTTTTAAAACCCCATCTCTTTTCAAGCACTCCTCAAATTCACCTTCAAATACAATTGCTTTTCCCTCATGATGAACCTGAAGTGTGAGTTCTTCTGCATGAGCTCTGCCACAATTTAGTGCTTTTATAAGTTGTTGTATCACCTCGTCAAATGTATGGACATCATCGTTATATAAAATCAGACGCCATGGGGTTTGAATGGCTTCTTGAACATCTTCTTCCGCAAAAGTCTCCCACTGCTCATCGGCTGCTTTAATGGGTTGAAGTGATTCAAATGATCTGTCCATTAATAAATAACTGGCTTTAAGTTTAGATTAGTCGATATGAATTTCGAAATCTTCCATTACTTCATTTGCTAGTAGCTTTGAACAGGCAGCGTCCACAATTGAACGAGCCTCTTCTTCGCTATTGGCCGATACATCTAATTCGATAAACTTACCAATCCGGACTCCTTGAACCTGCTCTAGGCCTAGATTTTGAAGGGCATGATGAGCGGCTTTCCCTTTGGGGTCTAGTATCGAAGGTCGTAAGGTTACGTTTACTTTTGCTTTATACATAATCTGTTATTTAGAGTGATGCTATAAGGTAATGTTTATTGGCTTTAGCTGCTAAATTACCCTCAGAAAAATCTGCGCATTTTTAATGTCTTAGTTGCTTCATTATTTCATTATACATTTGTCCTTGGCTCAAATGATCTGCATCAAGCCATTGAATAAATGGCCATTTTCTAAACCATGTCTCTTGACGTTTCGCATATCTACGAGTGTTGGTCTTTATTTTTTCTATAGCATCTGTGCGGTTTAATGCCCCATCGATTGCGACTAACAACTCTGAATAGCCAACCGTCTGTAGTCCAGGGCTATCCTGAGTATACCCCATTGCTAGCAGGGACGTTACTTCATCTTCAAGACCCTGCTTAATCATATGATCTACTCGAATATTGATGCGCTCATGTAGATCTTTCCGATCCCTTTTGATTCCAAATACCTTAATATCGTTCGGGCATTGAGACTTCTCTTGACTATGATAGGTGCTGAATGGTTTCCCCGTTTCATAATATACATCAAGGGCTCTAATTAAACGCTGCCGGTTGAACCCGTCCATTTTCGTAGAATATTCAGGATCTATGGATTGCAATTCTTTAAAAAGCGTTTCTAAACCCTCTTCATCCGCCCTTTGGTTTAACTCGGCAACCCGAGTAGGATTGGCCTTTGGCATGTCGTCCATCCCCATTATTATACTCTTGAGATATAGGGTCGAACCACCAACAAAAAGTAATGGAGGTGGAGTTGGGATGTTGGACCAGTGATGGGCTTCCCACGATTCAACCCGAGATAAAAAGGCATAGGGTGAGTCTCGTTCATTTGGATCGAGTTCATCGATGTTCCAATGGGGTACCCGTTTGCGTTGCTCTTTAGTTACCTTCGCGGTTCCAATATCTAAAAATTTATATGTTTGTCGAGCATCTACTGAAACGATAGAGGTGCCCAATTCTTCTGCAAGTTGGAGTGATAGTTCTGTTTTTCCAGATGCTGTTGCGCCTAAAAGTACGATTCGGCGAACATCCATCCTTATTTTCTCCACCATGCTTTTACCGATACACGATGGGTTAGGTCCAATTCCGTACCGCTACCCGCAAAGCCCATGAAACCATAGTCTATTTGAACCTGTGATAAGCGCACTCCTAAACCCATTGTAGGGTGCATTGTCCACCCCGAAAGAGGGTCCTCATACAAATCGGTAAGACCTAGTCGAAGAGCCAATCGCTCTCTAAATAAACCCTCAACACCTAATCTCGGCTCTAAACTCCACGACCCCAAATTTAGATAATAAGCCTCTCTTCCCTCAAACAAACTTACCAGGTCTAATGCCGATGATATATCCCATTCTTTAAAACGAAAGGTTCTTGCGATGCCCAACCTTAAAGAGGGGCGAACATACTCGTTGGTACCTGATGGTTGTGTATCGCCAAATACCTCTTCAAAACCTTCGAACTGTTCATCATCAACCGTCCATATTTTTCTTAAGGTAGTGGCATCTATCCATTGAACCCCCCATGTCCAATCACCGTAGTTGCCCTGCGCCCCCACATCTAAACTATAGCCCCAAGCTTGAGCAAAAGGGCCTAATTTTTGTCGGACAAATTTAAAAGAACCACCATAATAAATTGGCTTATTATTAACCCCTATTTTGGAGGCGTAGGAGATTAGCCACGCCATATCCGTAGCACTAAAGCGGGTTATATATTGTTCTACGTCGGCTTTGGGTCCACCATTTAACCCTCGATTGGGATCCCATGCATCTAAGGTGTTGGCAATGTTGTCGACCCCTTGACGAAAAAAACTGAGTGCAATTACTGCCTCATTATTACTTATGGGTACTGCAACCGCACCATAATCAAAGCCCACTATACCTCCAAAACGTTCGGTGTGCATATACATGAACTCTATATCATTCACGCTACGTAATCCAGCCGGGTTCCAAAAAGCGGCGCTTACCCCATTAGCCAAACCGGCTTGGGCACTCCCCATGCTAAGCGCCCGTGCACCTCCCCCTACACGTAGAAATTCACTGCCATATTTTGCGTGCAATGCCTGTGCTTGAAGATTTGATGTGGAAACCAAAAACAAAAGTATGAGGTAAATCCAGGAACGCATGAAAAGTGGAGTGATTAAATGGGTAGATTATTCATTTTGATTTAAAATCCAGAGTAATTAACGACAGTAAAACTATAAATTATAGGCTGCTCTTAAGATACAAATTACCCATGGCTTGATTCTGAAAAATGCGTTCTGCTATGTTGCAGAGAGAACAGTATTTTCTTAGTATAAGCACATATGTTGGAAAGGGCAATCCAAGTAAAAAATCTGTGGCCTAAATCCCTATTAAATAAGTATCTATGAAATTTTCTGTATCCAGTAGTGAACTCAACAAAGGGCTCTCAACCGTAATTGGCGCCGTCCCTAACAAAGCAACTCTTCCTATTTTGGAAACCATTCTGTTTCAGAGCGAAGAGAATAGTATCAAACTCAGTGCTACTGACCTAGAGATTTCAATTATTCAACATGTGCAAGCCGATGTGGAAGAGGCGGGCTCAGTGGCTATTCCTGCGAGAAGGTTATTGGAAACTCTTCGCCAGTTACCTAATATTACCGTGTTCTTTGAGGTAGATGAGCGTAATAATGTCTTATTTAAAACAGATAAAGGGACCTACAAATTAGTGGGTGACGATTCGGATGATTTTCCAGAGGTGCCGGACTTATTCGATGGAGTAACTATTGAAAGTGATACGGATGTCATTCAACAGGCGATAAATAAAACACTCTTCGCGGTCTCTAATGATGATTTGCGGCCAGCTATGATGGGGGTTTATTTTCAGTTGGGACCCAATGCTTCGCAATTTGTTTCTACCGATGGTCACCGCCTAGTTAAATACAGCACTCAAGACATAACTACTTCAGAAGAGCATTCTTTTATTGTTCCTGACAAGGCTTTAGCGCTCATTCAAAAGTCTATTTCCGATGATCAAACCGTTATTCGTGTAAACCAGGACCATGTGAGTTTTAAAAGTGGTGACACTCAGTTAATTACCCGACTCATCAATGAACAATATCCCAATTATGAGTCTGTAATTCCGCGCGATAATGATAAATTTCTTACCATTGGTAAAGATCAAATGCTTTCCACCGTTAAGCGGGTATCTATTTTCTCTAGCAGCACTACCCGGCAAATTCGACTCCAGTTAGACCCTGATAAACTAACCATTCGGGCCGAGGATCTAGATATGAGTAGCGAAGCTAAAGAGACCATTGAATGTGATTACAACAATGAGTCCATGGAAATTGGATTTAACGCTAAATATCTATCGGACGTACTACAAAATATCGATGGAGATGAGGTAAGCTTTGAGTTTTCGTCTCCTAATCGAGCAGGCATTGTAAAACCTACACACAGCGGCGAAAACGAAGAGATGTTAATGTTGGTGATGCCGGTTATGTTAAATACCTATAACTAACGCATACCGCAGCATTGCCATTTAGCGCTCCTAGATAGTCCTTACGACTATGAGCAAAATAATTACCCTTACTACCGATTTCGGCCTTCAAGATCATTATGTAAGTGCTATGAAGGCGGTCATCCTAGGCGTTGCGCCCGATGCGCAACTCATTGATATTTCTCACGAAATTCCTCCACAAGATATTATGGCCGGGGCGTGGGTCATTCGTAATTCAGCCTTCCTATTTCCTTCAAAAAGTATCCATCTGGTGGTGGTGGACCCAGGAGTGGGAACCGATCGTAATGCGCTTATCCTTGAAGTAAACAATCAGTTTTTTATCGGTCCTGATAATGGGATTTTCTCCCTGCTTTTCGAAGAGTTTGAATACAAGGCCTATACTTTGAATAAATCTAGTTATTGGAGGGATAGCCCTTCTAGAACCTTTCATGGTAGGGATATTTTCTCTCCAGTAGCAGCACATTTAGCCAATGGTGTTTCACCCCGTGAAATGGGGGATCCTGTAGATGAGTTGGTGAGTTATCACTGGGCGGTACCCATAGGTGATCGAGACGGCTTACAGGGATGGGTGATTCATATCGACCGGTTTGGCAACCTTATCACTAATATTTCAGAAGAGCTTATCGAAAAAACCATTGGACGTAGAAAAGTTCGTATCTATGTAGGGAACACCATGATTGATCACTTGGTCAATACCTTTGACGATGTTCAACCTGGAGAGCCTGCTGCTTTTGTTGGAAGTTCTGGCATGATGGAAATTGGGATAAACAGGGGGAACGCAGCCGAAATGCTTAGTGTAGATAAAGGGACGCAAATATCACTTATTTTACAGCGTTAAGAGGGTTATTTCCTAAGTTTAACATTGCCCGTTTAGGCCTGCTAAATAAGCGAAACGTTCGGCATTAATCATCGTATACCATGATATGGCTATAGAAATACGCACCCCACATAATGAACGACTGAGTCTTGAAATCCCTGCTGAGGTGGCCGATTTATCAACCCCTTTTAATGGCTCTGTTTGTGCGGAAGACGGAGAACTTTACTCCATTGATCAGAACATCGTCCGGCTCTTGAAGCAATCGCGCAGCTTCGATACTCTTGCTCAGTTTTCTAATCATATTCCTTTAACAGCAGAAATTTATGAAGACCTATGGCGAAGGCGATCCATCGGCCTGTTAAGTGGAGAAGACTTTTCTTTGGAGCAAGAACAAAGGCTATTAAACCAGTGGATGGCCCCAAAAGGTGGTGAACTGTTGTTGGATGTTGGGTGTTCTACCGCTTTCTATGCTCGTAGCCTCCAAGATTATGAGCCCGGAGCCTCAACGGTAGCTATCGATAGTTCACTGCCGATGCTTGAAAAAGCACGCTCCAAAGCATTAAACGAGGAAATAGACCTCTACCTGTTACATGCCGATGCACGTCAACTACCTTTTTATGGGGAATATTTTGATGGAATTGCCATGGGGGGCACGCTCAATGAACTCTCAACCCCTCATCAGGTTCTAAGTGAAATTCGAAGAGTACTTAAGCCAGGTGGACGGTTTTTTATTATGTATCTGTTAGAGAGCGCTCATTGGGTGGGCAAAGTAGCTCAACAATCCAGTCGTTTAGGAGGATTGCAATTTTGGAGTGAACGTGAGGCTAAGCAGCTGTTCACGGGCTGTGGATTTACCCTAAAAGAGTATGAAACCAAAGGCATTGTTGCCTTTGCACTCCTTAGCTAAACTGTTTTTTAAAACCCTAAGGCAGCCTACATTTGCTCGGGCGCCTGTATACCCAAGATCTCCAAACCATTGGCTAAAACACGAGCCGTTTGTTGAGCAAGTACTACTCGCGCCGTCCCTAGAGAAGGATCCACCCCTAAAATTCGGCAGTCATGATAAAAACTAGTAAAGTCGGTGGCTACGTCGTTCAAATAGTTAATCAAACGATGGGGCTCAGATGCTTCCGCTGCACCAGCAATTGCTCTTGGAAACTTAAATAGGGTTTTCATCAGACCCAATTCTCGGTCGTGCACGAGGGGAGATAGCGTTTGAGCATCAAGCTGGTCTGACAGAACACCATAACTTTCTACGGCCTTACGAAGAATACTATGTATTCGGGCATGAGCATATTGCAAATAAAACACCGGGTTTTTTTCTCCCGCTTCTTTGGCCTGGCCTATATCGAACTCCAAATGAGTATTTGGGGATCGCATGAGAAAGAAAAAGCGTGTTACATCCGAGCCAACCTCGTCCATTAATTCGTCAAGAGTCACAAAGTTTGCTTTCCTTGTACTCATTTTGAATGGCTGGCCATCTTTTACCAGGGTAACAAATTGATATACGATCACTCTTATACGCTCTTCATCATAACCCAAGGCCTTGAGCGCCGACAAGACATCGGGATAAGTAGCAATATGATCGGCACCAAAAATATCCACACACTCATCATACCCTCTTTCCAACTTGTTTGCGTGATAGGCTATGTCGGGTAAACGATAGGTAGGTTCACCGCTGCTTTTTACAAGTACGGTATCTTTTTCTTTTCCAAATGTAGTCGTGCGAAACCAGGTGGCTCCCTCAGATTCATACACCAAATCTTTGGCTTTTAAAGCTTCTAAAACCTTATCAATATCTCCATTTTCATAAAGATCAAACTCGTTAAAATAACTATCCATATGGATGTTCATTCGCTCAAGGGTTCCGCTTATATCTTCAAATATAGCTTCTTGAGCGACTCTTTTAAAAGGCTCCCATGACTCTTTGGACCACGAATCGGCATGCTCTTTAATAATACCCGATGCAATATCCTTAATGTACTCACCTTCGTATCCACCCTCGGGAAATTCATGAGAAAGACCCAAAGCTTCCATATAGCGGGCTTGTACACTTTGCCCTAGCACCCTCATTTGGCGACCGGCATCATTAAAGTAATACTCTCTATGAACTTCCGCTCCCGTCCACTCTAATAGCCGAGCTATGGTATCCCCTAATACGGCGTTTCGGCCATGCCCAACCGTTAACGGCCCTGTGGGGTTGGCACTCACAAATTCTATCTGAAGCTTTTGCCCTTTTCGCTCTTCTGTTTTACCGTATTGATTTCCCTGTTCAATGATTGAAAGGAGCTCTTGGATCACATGTTCTTTGGAAAATCGAAAGTTAATAAACCCGGGGCCTGCTATTTCAACGGCTTCTAAAATAGATTCATCAACGTCCATAGCGTCTATTAACTGCTGCGCTATTGCGCGCGGATTTTGTCGCAATGGTTTGGCTAAAAGCATCGCTAAATTAGTAGACCAATCGCCATGTTCCGCTACTTTTGGAGACTCAAGTTGAATCGTTGGTACTTGCTCTAGTTCAAACTTGGCAAGGGCTTTCTGAAGTAATTCGAGGATATAATTGTTCATGCTTCAAAGATACTATTTTTCACCGAATGGTAGTACCTATGAAACCAGACCCTCGCTCCGCATAGAAACATAATCATACCCGGCAATGATGATGTGATCATCGAGTGGTATGCCCAACATAGTACCCGCTTCTTGAATACGTTTCGTTAATTGTATATCGGCATGGGATGCTCGTGTATTCCCTGAAGGGTGATTATGCAAAACAATAATTGATTGCGCGCGATGCAATATCGATAGGCGCATAACTTCTGCTGGCTCTACAATGGTTGCGCGACTTCCTCCAGAACTAATCTGTTTATAATCGAGCATGTTTTTTTGATTGTTTAGGAAACACACTAAAAATACTTCTTTATTTAGATGACGTAGTTTAGGGCCAAAAAATGAGGCTACTGCCTCGGGGCCATTCATCAAAATGGGGCGCTGTTCTGAAGGACTTTGAATTCTGCGACTCAACTCAAAACAAGCTTCCAAAGTAAGTGCTTTAACCTGGGCAATTCCAGGCACAATTCGAAGTTCCTTCCACTCTTTTCGAGAAAGACCATGGATGCCGCCAGAAGCCTTCAACAGCAATCGCGCCGTATCTAAAACATTATACTTGGAAGACCCCGAGCGTAATACAATCGCCAGTAGTTCGGCATCGGTGAGCATGGCGGCTCCATGCTTCTTTAATTTTTCACGAGGTTGCTCCTGATTGCTCAGTTCTTGTACGCGAAAATGGGAGGTTTCATTTGTATTCATAGGCTTTTTATCTACTGAAATGGGTTTTAAAAAAGAACCCAAAAAAGCCGAATACTTACCTAATTAATTAGGGTTTTTCGCTTTCAAGGCTATTAAAAATCAGTGCTGCAATACTCCATCCAACCCGACCCAATAGGGGATCCCGGGGGCACATTAAGTGCGCCTGATGCCTCAAAAGTACTTGGGTTGTGAAGATATTGTTCGATCATAAAAGCCCCCTGACCGGCCATAGGTCTCATAAAGCCTTCCATAATGGTTTTTAAAGAATTCAATTTGTCTAAAACAATGGCCTTGGTAAGCGGGCTAGAACGGTCCGATGCGTGAAGCGCTAATAAGTGGCGAACTACTTCGTAATTAACCACTTCTTGAATAGCCCCCTCATAACCCCTTTCCTCTTCTTTACCCCAAGTTACCGTAAGTAATGCGTCTATGGTTTCCTCAAGACTTAAATTATTGTCCCTCGCTCCATACTCAACCAATCGGTTTGCCCGCTCAGAATTCAAGAGCAACCCTAAGGTCATATTAGCCGACGATTGAGCAATACTTAGGGCGTCTAAGGATGGGCCCGTTCTTCCACTGAATAATTCTCGGGTTGAAGGTAAGCCTGCTGGGCGCGGGGGTATGATATCCAAAAGACTTTCTGGCAGAGCAAGAACCTCTGGCTCCAAAGTCTTAAGCACCGCTTGTAAAGCCGCACGTTGTGCAGAAGCTCGCACGATGCGAGGATTGCGCTGATTGTCACCTTTAAGTTTGTAACTGTATTCCATACCCCCAATCATTTTAACCGTGCCCTCTACCTGATATCTATGAAAGAAGTAAATGGGCACCAATACGTCTTCCAAATAGGTTAGGGCTCGGCCATTAGGAATATTAGCCAAGCCAAATTGAGATAATGCAATCTCTCGAACTTCAAGGATATGATCGAGCTGCTGAACTGGATTTTGACCATAATCCCAAAGGTGTGCCGTGGGATGTGAACCACTTTGTGGTCGAGCATCATTATCGGATATATAGTCCAGGCCATCTCTTCGAACCTGTTCTAATATAGCGTTAAGGGCGGCCGCTTCATCCGTACCATCTGGAAAATCCTGATAACCATAGGCAATGGTTGCTTTATCCCATTCTCCAATACCCACGTCATAGGCGTCATCCAAATTCAGTGCTCCCTCGACAATGTCTACTTTCGGGTGGGGATAATCCATCACCGACGCTCGATTGTTCACACTAGAGGCAAAATTATGATAAATCCCTAAGGTATGACCTACCTCATGGGCGGATAATTGTCGAATTCGGGCTAAAGCCATCTCCATCATGGGTGAATTGGATAGTTCGTCCATTTCCTGCATCGACTCTTCACTAAAGGGCGCCAGAAGCCCTGTTGCAATCATAAAATCCTGACGAACGCGAAGCGATCCTAGCAATACGTTTCCTTTGATAATTTCGCCCGTACGAGGATCCACTACAGAGCCGCCATACGACCATCCTCGAGTAGAACGGTGCACCCAGTTAATCACATTATACCTGATATCTAATGGGTGCGCATCATCAGGTAATACCTTTACCTGAAAGGCATCTTTATAACCCGCCGCTTCAAAAGCCTGATTCCACCAACGAGCCCCATCTAAGAGCGCCGAACGTACGGGCTCGGGTGTTCCATTATCCAAATAATACACGATTGGCTCAACGGCCTCACTTATTTCGGCAGTAGGGTCTTTCTTTTCTAGACGATGGCGATTGATGAAGCGAACCGCCATGTCCTCTTCTATGGGCGCCGCATAATCCATAAAAGTCGTTGGATAGTAACCTGCTCGTGGGTCATAAGCACGTGGAGTGTAATTATCGTCTGGCAAGGCCACAAATGAATGATGCTGCCGAACGGTTATGGCCGAGGGGTCAGGCACTACGGAGCGAACTTCACGCCCAGGGTTGCTCCCTGTAAACGTAAGTAGGGTTTCAAATTCTGAGTTCAGGGGAAAGTTGAAGGTTCCCTCGGCATACAGGCTAGACCGCGATTTATCCAAACTATAATTACCTTCACGCATACCTCTCAATCGGTCTGTAACTCCGTGAGCATCTCGCATCAGGAAAGGAGTTAGGTCTATGAGATAGGCGCCGTTCTCTTCCGCTTCAACCGGAAAACCAAAAAGAACCGATGAGGCGAAGGCTTCACGAACCGATTTCTTCTCTAGCTCATTCTCTGAGCGGGCAATATAGCGCAAGTTAGGCTGAATAAGCATGAGCTTAGCACCTCTTTTCTCAAAATACACCACTCGCTCACCGCCTTGTTGGCTTCGATCGAGCCCAATATCATTCGATCCCACACCAGCGGCCAAATAGTTGGCATATAAAAACTCCTGACCCAAGGTCTCTACTTTCAACCAAATCTTGTCCTGACTTTGGTCGTAGTAATAATCAAAAAAACCTTCGGTAGCGGGGGTATCGCCCACTTTCTCTTGTATACTTTGCGCCGATAGCACCAGGGGGTATCCGGCTAAAAGTACGATGGCCAAAAGCAACCTTCGGGTAGAATTAAACAACTTCTGTGATATCATAATGCAATTAAACTTTTTAGAGTTAAAACGTTGTGATAATAGGGGTGCCTATTCGGGTTAAGCCCCTTCTTGTTTCATCCGGTTAAAATAATCTTTTGCGGCTTCCATAACCTTTGGCGATAACAAGATAGCCGCAGTCATAGTTGGAATAGCCATTAATGCGAACATCCCATCGGTAAAGTTCAAAACGGCCTCAATGGTTGCAACTGCTCCAAAAATGATGGCCGCCGCGTAAAAATAATTGAAATACTTTTGTCGGTGGGCACCCGCTAAAAATCCTAGACACTTCGTGCTGTAATAGGAGTACGTGAACAGCGAACTAAAGGCAAATATGAGCACGCAAACCATTAAGACATACACTCCAATCGGCCCCATCGCTTCTTGAAATGCCGATGCCGTTAAACTGATTCCATTGGCATCGCCCGAATTCCAAACTCCCGTTACTAATATGGCTAGGGCGGTCATGGTACACACTATGATGGTGTCTATAAAAGGACCCATCATGGCTACCAATCCCTCACGTACGGGCTCTTTTGTTTTAGCCGCGCCGTGGGCTAAAGTTGCGGTACCTATACCGGCTTCATTTGAAAAAGCAGCGCGTCGAACACCGGTGATAATAAGAGCACCTACCGCTCCACCCATTACTGAGTTTGCGGTAAAGGCATCCCTCACGATAAGAGCTAGGTAGGAGCCTAATACATCAACATGAACCGCTAATATGTATAGAACGCTACTCACGTATATAATCACCATGGCGGGCACCATTTTTGAAGCCACCTTACCAATTCGCTTAATGCCCCCAAAAATGACCAGAGATACCACGGCCAAAATGATGAGGCCGCTAATAAGATCAGTGCCAAAATGATTATTAGGGTCCACAATACCATTGGGTATTAACAGGAAATCCCTGACGATTTGCGTTACCTGATTCGCTTGAAAAATTGGAAGAGGGCCAAATAAGCCAGCAACAGCGAAAAGTACCGCTAATGGCTTCCATTTTTTACCAAGCCCTTCGGTAATGATATACATCGTGCCTCCTTGTAAGTGGCCCTCTGAGTCATATCCCCTGTACATAACGGAGAGCGTACATGTAAAGAACTTAGTAGCCATTCCAACAATAGCACTCACCCACATCCAAAAAACGGCCCCTGGTCCCCCCATGGCAATGGCAACCGCAACCCCGCTGATATTCCCCATACCTACGGTGGCCGCCAATGCACTTGCTAGCGCCTCAAAGTGACTAATATCACCCGGATCGTCGGGGTCATCGTATTTACCCCTTAACACATCAATGGCGTGAAAAAAATAACGATAGGGCACAAAACGAGAAAAAAGTAAAAAATATAATCCTCCGCCCACCAAAAGAACGACCAACGGAGTGCCCCACATAAATGATGAAAAACCGGCTAAAATGCTATCTATCGTTTCCAGAGTACTGAGATTTAATTAACAATTAAGGGTTTAAACTCGTTTAAAAGAGCAGAAAATACAAGTCTATTTCACGGGAAAGTCTCATCTTAACAAATTATTGCGACCGGTGCTTTCGAGGGATCCATTTATGGGAATTGATTGGTCGCTCGTTTGTTAAACCCAACCAAAAAACCGGCCAAGTCCATTGATCACAAACTGCACTCCAATAGCTAGGGCAATAAATCCCATCATCCGGGTAATCACGGTCATACCCGACTTGCCGATCACTTTATTCAACCAGGGAGCTACACGCAGAATACCAAAGACTGCAAATGCTGTTAATAGAACCGCAACACCATGTATGGTGTAGTCTAAGAACCCTTCTGCTTGAGAACCAAAGCCGATAACCACGGCAATACTCCCTGGCCCGGATAGCAGGGGCATGGCAAGGGGGCTAAACGAGACATCTTCTTTTTCCATGGCGGCTACCTGATCTTCCTTGGAAAGTTTTCTCCCGCCGGTCTCTGGGTTCATCATAGAAAAGCCTGCTTTCATAATAACCATACCTCCGGCAATTCGAATACCGGGCATACTAATTCCAAAGAACTGCAAGATAAAAGTACCCGCGAGCAAAAAAGTGATGAGCACGAAAAACATATAGGTCGTCGCTTTACGCGCGGTTGCCTGCCGGTCTTGTTCGGAATCTTCCTTGGTTAGAGCCATGAATACAGGCATCGCTGTGATTGGATTAACCACCGAAAATAATGAGGTAAAGCTCGCCAATAATAATGCGCCAATTCCCATGAACTGCGTTGAAAATGAAGTAATTCCTTCCCAGATTGTTTCCATTCTCAAAGATACGGACTCTTTTAGGAATATCATTGATTATGAAAAAAAATCTGTAGAAAGTTTTAGTCGCAAATGCGCGCCAACAAGATAGTTCGTATTTTGTTTACGCTCATTATCCTGAACTTTTTTCGCCCCTATACTATGTCTAACTCAACACATTCGAACGTGCCTCTTTCCCCTGATCTTGAATCGGCAGTTCAGGAACACCTTGAGCATGTAAAATCTATCATTTCGAAGGGACCTGCATTGCATGATACTATGCACGAGATTTGCAGCTATCTCCACGCACAGATTTCTCATTTTGATTGGGTGGGTTTTTATTTAGATGACCCAGAAAAAAAGGGGTATCTAAAACTTGGTCCCTATATAGGCGCACCTACCGATCATACTTCTATCCCGTATGGTAAAGGAATTTGTGGGCAGGTTGCCGTATCTTTGGAAACCTTTATTTCTCAAGATGTACATGCCGAGGATAATTATATCGCCTGTAGTTTAGAGGTTCAATCCGAGATTGTCGTGCCCATACTTAAAGAGGGGCGTTTTGTAGCTCAAATTGATATTGATTCTAACACTAGGTCTGGAATAACTCCCGCGGATCAAAAACTTTTAGAGGGTATTTGCGCTCTGCTTTCTCCCCTCTTCTAACTTACTGCCTGCCGTCTTTAACGGGGCATTTAAAGTTCAGTGGCGCTAATACTTCACCACTACATTAAACTAAAGTTCTTTAATAGGGGCATTGAGGGCCACTAATTAGGCGGATTTCATTGATTTCATCCGGATCGAATGCGCGTGTATAGACTTGGTCAAACCACTCGGTATACCATTCATCCCGTACCTGACCTCTGGCTTCTATGTAAAAATATTGTTCCTGGGCATCCTCTATTACAACTGGATAAGCGCTGGTGACTACTAAATCTTCAAGGTTTCCATTGAAGTACCACGTTTCGCTTTCGTCACACAACACAAACTCTGGGCCGGCTACTCCTTTCATGTAGCCACGATATACATTGAAATTATCTCGCTGAAACGTAGCATCTCTCAGCAATCGCATTTGAGAGACCATCGACAAAACCGCATTAGGTACCCGTGAGGCTGCATAGGTGTCGGGGCTCATATACTCATAACGTCTATAGTATTGAGAAACTCTAGCCTCAATATGAATGTACCAACGGTCTTCAAAAGATACGGTGTCCCTTACAAGTGAGTCAGCGGGTTCTAATGTCCAAATTCCCTGTTCATCAAACTGCTCGAAGAGCCCATCCCAATCGGGTTCTTCAAACCATTCTGGGATGCAATATTCATAATTACGTGTCTCATAAAACTCTTCGCACTCTCCTTCAATAAACCAACGAACATTGCGTTGGGGAGCCCGAACATCTACGCTTGGATTCTTTTCCCAAAACAATAAATAGGTGGCGTCTAATTCTTTTGCTTTATGAATTCTGAGTCCATGATATGGGCGAATTGGAGAGCTTAGGGCAAGGCGAAATTCTTCTTCATCCTCCTCAAATGTACCCTCACTAATGAGTCCCCAGCCAAGTGAGTCGGCAATTTCTTCTGGAATGGCCCGAGGTGCCGGCAATATATAGCTAGGGAGTACCACATGATCTACTTTCGACATCTTATGAGCGCTCCCACAACCGGAGTACATCAACAGAATCACCCATACGAATACTCCATAGGCTATGGCTAATGTGGGGTTTTTATGGGTTTTTATGAGCTTTTCAGGTTGATTCATGTGTAGCAGGGTTCTTGTCACTTTATACGGTGCATCGTTGAATGGCGTCTGCCAATGATATAAACGGGTCTTCTGCCTTTGCAATAAACTCTTGACCTACAAATCCTGTATATCCCGTTTCATTAATCGCCCTCATGATTGCGGGGTAATTTAATTCTTGGGTATCGTCAATTTCATTCCGGCCAGGAACTCCTGCCGTATGATAATGCGCAATGTAAGGATGATACTTTTGAATGGTTGCAATGACATCTCCCTCCATTACCTGCATATGATAAATATCATAGAGGAGTTTGAAATGATCTGAACCTATTTTTTCGCAGAGCTCAACACCCCATGGTGTGTGGTCGCATTGATAGTCCGGATGGCTAACTTTTGAATTTAAAAGCTCCATTACAATAGTGAGACCGTATTCCTGGGCCATCTTAACGACTGGATCTAAACCAATGGCGCAATTTTCGAGACCCTGCTCATCGCTTAAGCCCTTTCGGTTTCCCGAGAAACAGATAATATTTTGCACACCCAAATCTGCAATGATTGGAATTAAAGCTCGATACTCGGATTGTAACTTTTCATGTATGCTTGGATCGTTAAACCCATCGGTTAGGCTCAACGGCACGCTGTTCGCCATAGCGCAGCTTAATCCCTGTTGTTGAACAAACGAAATATCCTCTGGATCTAATAACTCTATGGAATCTATGCCCAGCTGCTTGGCTTTCTCGCAAAGCACCTCTAATGGTGTGGCCGAAAATGTCCAACGACAAACCGAGTGTTTAAATCCCTGCGCACTGGATTGACGGGTGGCACCGTCTGCTGCCGATGATAATGTAGCTCGTTCTTGCGAGGAATGGGGGTTGGTAGCCATTACACCTCCAACTTTGGCCCCAATAGCAGACGCTAAAATACCTTTTATGGCATCTTTTCTATTCATACCGCTTTTTGTTTTTGTTCATACTTCCACCACAATATACTCGCTATTATTACATAGGCAAGCAAACTAAGCTGCAAATTGGTCATATTGGCAAATGCCACAAATTCCCGGTCGCCCCTCATAAATTCCATCATAAATCGAAGGAGGGCATACCCCCCGGTGTGGATATAGAAGATAATAGGCGAGTTTTTTTGGTTAGACCAAACCTTTTTAAACACCAAAACCACCACAGCAAGAAGAACAAAATCCCCAAACATTTCATAAAGCTGAGTGGGGTGAAGTGCTGCACTCATAGTTGAGTTAGCATCTACGAGCCCTTGCTCAAATGACCATCTCCAAGCGGATGAGGATAGCTCAAATTCTTTTTCAAACGATGGGATCCATGTGCCATAACGAGGAAAACTCATTCCAAAAATACTATCCGTTGCCGTACCATAAGCGTCACCATTTAGAAAACAGCCTATTCTACCCACCGCTTGACCAATCAAAATACCCGGAGACAACAAGGAGAAATATTCGAAATAGTTAAGTTTTTTTCGCTTTGTGAAAAAGTAACCTCCAAGCATCCCCCCAATTAATCCGCCCGTAATGCTGTTTCCGGCGCCTGTTAAACTGAAAAGAACCGCCGGGTTACTTAGAAATAAATCCAGATTCCAAAACAAAAAGTGGGAGAGTCTTGCGCCAATGAGCGCGCCAATAATGGCCCATGTTACCAAGCCTTCAAAAAGATCTACCCGGCCACCATGCGCTTTAACCCATCGATAACAGACATAAACACCTAAGCCAATGGAAATAAGAAAGTATAATCCTTCGTAAAAATATATTTGATTGAAACCGAGATCTAAATGGATTGGGAACATAGGTGAGGAAGTATCTGAATAATTCGTTTAGAGAATAATAAATAAAGCTGTGCTTTTTTGGAATTTGGTTTTGTTTAAGAATCGACCTTTCAAACGCTGGTACTAAGTTGACTAAACCGTCTTCTACAAGGTTATGAATGTAATGCTTGTATGTATTCGCTCAAAAAACGGCCCGTATGGCTCGTCTTCATTGCCATGATTTGTTCCGGAGTTCCTTCTGCAATGATTTGACCCCCTCTAAATCCTCCATCGGGTCCAACATCTATTACCCAATCTGCGCTTTTAATTACGTCTAAGTTATGTTCAATAATGATGACCGAGTGACCCGCTTCCACCAGCTCATTGAAGGCAGTTAACAGCTTCGCGACATCATCAAAATGTAACCCTGTTGTTGGCTCGTCAAAGAAATAGACCGTGTGTTCGTGACTGGTTTTGGTAAGGAATCGAGCCAGTTTGACTCGTTGAGCCTCTCCTCCAGAAAGGGTTGTAGCGCTTTGGCCAAGGGTCAAATATCCTAGGCCCACTTTTTCTAGGGGTTCTAATTTATTTACAATGTTAGGCTCGTCCACAAAAAATTCTATGGCCTCAGAAATAGGCATGTTGAGTACATCTTCAATACTGCGACCACGATAATGTACACTTAAAATATCCTTTCTAAATCGAGCACCATTACACTCTTCACAGACCAGTTCAATGTCGGCCATAAACTGCATTTCTATTTTTTGCACCCCTTCCCCCTGACAGGTTTCACAACGCCCACCGGGTACATTAAAACTGAAGTGCCCTGGAGTATATCCCATAATACGCGCCTGCCTTGTTTTGGCAAATACATCGCGAATTCCATCAAATGCTTTTGTATAGGTTGCGGGGTTTGAACGAGACGATCGTCCTATTGGGCTTTGATCCACCATTTCGACATGGTGAATACGGCTCATGCCTTTTATTGACCGGTGCCGCCCGACTTTTTCATTGAAATTGCCAAAATGCTTCTTGATTCCCGCATATACCGTGTCGTGAATAAGAGTCGATTTACCCGAACCAGAAACTCCCGTTACGACCAAGAGAAGACCCAAAGGAATATCTACGTCTACATTCTTTAAATTGTGTTCGCTTGCACCGCGCAGTTCAATAGCCGAACCGTTTCCCGGTCTTCTTTTCTGAGGCAACGGAATCAGAGCTTTGCCCGATAGGTAATGACCTGTTAAGGTAGGGGCTTCTAAAAGTTTTTGATAATCTCCTTGATACACCACCTCACCCCCATGAACCCCCGCAAAAGGCCCTATATCGATCACATGATCGGCGGCTCGCATCATTTCGCTATCATGCTCCACCACCAATACGGTATTTCCAATATCTCGTAACGACTCTAGAATTCGAATTAATCGGTCATTATCTCTAGGATGCAACCCAATGGTAGGTTCGTCCAATACGTACAGGCTGCCTATTAATGAACTTCCTAAAGCATTCGCTAAACTTATTCGTTGAGATTCGCCGCCGCTAAGGGTGTTTGCCAAGCGATCTAGGGTCAGATAATCCAGGCCCACTTCAACCAGATATTTCAATCTTTTTTGTATCTCGTATAGGAGCTGTCCCGCCACTCCCTGTTCAAAGTCGCTAAGTTTGAGTCCGTCAAAATATTCTTGAGCATGCCCAATGGTTAATTCTGATACCTCACCTAAATGATAATCGCCCACCTTTACATATTGGGCATCTTTTCGAATGCGATAGCCTTCACACTCAGGGCACCGGCTATATCCTCGGTATCGGGCATATAAAACCCTCATATGCACCTTGTAGTTTTGTGAGCGTACCATATCAAAAAAAGCATTAATGCCTATATATTCATCCTTTCCACTCCACAGGCATTTGCGTATTTCTTTGGGCAAGTCTTTATAGGGAACATCAATAGGCCAACGCTCTCTCGCTGCCACCCGGATCAATTCCTTTAAGTGCTGAGAAAATTTGGGGGAATCAAAGGGTGCAATGGTGTTGTTTCTAATACTTTTTTCTGGATCGGGAATGACAAGATCTTCATCAATTCCAGCAACTCTCCCAAAGCCTTCACAGGTGGAACACGCCCCAAAGGGGTTGTTAAAAGAAAACATTTGAGGCGTTGGTTCAACAAACTCCATCCCATCTAACTCAAAACGTTCACTGAATAAGCGTGGGCCCTCCCCTCGTTTTTTCACCAACATTCGACCCCTCCCTTCCCTAAAGGCCGTTTCAAGAGAGTCAACGAGCCGCGATCTAGAGGCATCATCGTCTTTGTACACCAAACGGTCTACCAATACTGCATGTTCTTTCTTTTTCAATGATGGGGCAATTAGCGCCGTATCATCGGATGAAAGGTCGATTAATTCCTCGGTTTCTAGCTCTAGTAATCGAGTAAAACCCTTTTCTTTAAGAAGGCTAAGCTCGGCTACTAACTCTTGGTTTTCATGTTTTGGAATAGGAAATAACACATAGAATCGATCACCTTCCGAGTAATTTCGACCTAGCCAATTAGCCACATCTCCTGGTGTCTCTTTGGTCACTTGTTCTCCAGATACAGGGCTTATTGTTTTACCAATGCGAGCAAATAAGAGGCGTAGATAATCATAGATTTCAGTAGTGGTTCCAACCGTAGAGCGGGGATTGGAGCTGGTGGTTTTTTGCTGAATCGCCATTGCTGGTGATATCCCGTGTATATGATCTACCTCGGGTTTGTCCATCCGCTCCAAAAACTGTCGGGCATAACTTGAGAGGCTTTCCACATACCTGCGCTGGCCTTCGGCATAAATGGTATCAAAGGCGAGGCTGGATTTGCCTGAGCCCGAAACTCCCGTAATGACCGTTAAACTATTTCTGGGTATTTCAACATCTATGTTTTTCAAATTGTGTGTTCGCGCACCCTTCACAATAATGGGGCGTAATGTTTGGCCACCACTGGTTGATGATTCGCTAATATGAGACGGGGTTTTGGACACGGATTTCCTGAAAATAGAGTGTAAATTTCAAACCTATAAGATAGCATTTTAAAAGGGCTATTCTAAGTATTTCTTGGGATTTTAATACCGAAACAATGTACTTACCAGGCTACTTCACGCCATCGAACACCGTCGGACACTAAGTAAAGCGCTGGACTCTCAGACAGATCCCAGTATGGTATATTTTGGGCTTTAAGCCTGGTCAAAAATTCGGGCGATGGATGGTCATAATAATTGTTTTTACCGGCTGAAATAAGCACC
The DNA here is from genome assembly GCA_937125285.1 of uncultured Balneolaceae bacterium. Taxonomy (GTDB): domain Bacteria; phylum Bacteroidota; class Rhodothermia; order Balneolales; family Balneolaceae; genus UBA1275. The sequence goes on from CAKZLH010000005.1 coordinate 46,450, forward strand.
CTCTCTGGATGTACCTTTTGAATAAACCCTGGGGTATTACTTGTTTTACTTCCGTGATGACCTGCTTTTAAGATATCCGCATTTAGAAGGTCTCCATAGGTGGCCATAAGCATTCTTTCGGTTTCTTTTTCGGCATCTCCCGTTAAAAGTAGTGTATTGGAGCCGTACTGAATACGAATAACCAAGGATAAATTATTGGGCTCATAAGAGTTTGTCTGCAACACACTCGGGCTTAATATTTGAATAAAGGTGGTGGGGTCTAGTGTTATTGAGTCTCCCATGCTCTTGGCATGAACTCCAATCTTTTGATTGTTGGCCGCATTAAGCCATTCCTGATGAGTACGTGAGCCATAGGGGAGTCCATTAAACATCACTTCACGAATGATCCCTTCAGATATGAGTTGCTTGGATGCACCTATGTGATCGGCATGTGGATGAGTGTGTATCAATAAATCTATTTGACGCAGCCCAAAATAATTCAACAC
>CAKZLH010000006.1 GCA_937125285.1 uncultured Balneolaceae bacterium
CTACTGATTTTCAATCTCTAAAATTTCAACTTGATTCTCGACAACCCGATTCAATTTGATCAGATTCTTATTCGGTGTAAGGTTCAAATTTCTTGACCTTATCCCCTATTCAATTCGACGGTTTACTCAATTCTTATTTTCCGTTTTGAGGCCCCAAACGTAAACTCTCTCCAAAAAACTCAATTTCTTCTTTCGATGACAGGGAGCGGTAATTGTTAAGGATCTCAATTATTCGGGACAACGAATTACCCGATAGAAATACTGATTTTCCATTTTTTGCCTGCCTAATTGGGCTATACATTCAATTGACCGTAACAAACAAAACTTGGGTTCCAAAAACCAATTATTCCCGATTTTCAAAGGCAGGCTTAATTTCTAATCGTTTGTTTATCAGTTTTTTATTCCCAAAATGGAGTGCGCCCAACGTGCAGTGCATGCGCCGTGCCGACCAGAGGGAGGTATGGACGCATGCACCTTGTTCGCTACAGTGACTTTAACTTTTCGTTTAATTCCTTTTTGCTAAATTCGACTGGAATCAAAATTTCTCCTGTATAATTCAACACTCCCCATTTATCTTTAACTCTAACAAGTGCTAAATACTGAGAATATTCTTTTGGTTTTATATTTCTGAATTCAGGTATAAGACTTTCATCGTTTTCAATCAATTCGAGTTCATCATATTTATCCGGTAATAGCTTTTCTTTTTCGTAGTCCCATATTCTCCATTTAGAGTTTTTAAGAAAAGCGGTTATTCCCTCAAATTCACTAATCCATTTTTCATATTTAAAAGGCAAAAGTAGCTCTCCTCGTAGGTTAATCATACCCCACTTTGAACCTTTGGATACGGCTACCTGATTTTTATAAGGCCTTCCTAAACCATTGAACTTAAAATCTATGATTAATTTGCCTTTTATATCAACTAATCCGGCTTTTCCATCATGCCAAACAATTGCAAAGCTATCAATGAAACCAGAACATCTTTCATATTTACATTCTATCTTTTCTTCACCTTGTTGATTTAAATAACCACAGCCATCATTTTTTCTTACACTTGACAAACCATTGTGAAAATCACTTATGCTCATATAATCATATCCCGTAAGCCGATTAAAAGCTTTATCGAAAAGTGCGTAATTTCCATTTAATTCTTTTCTCGCTATAATATACCCATCAGATAAAAATTTGATCCTTGAATAATCAGGTTTTAAAACAATATCCCCCATACTATCAATTATTCCATATTTACTTGACACTCTTCTAGTGTCATAGCCACCTTGCCTATTTATCACTTCATGAAACTGTTTCGTAACTATAAAATAACCATGTCTAAAATCGATATTATAAAATTCAGGAGGAATAAGTATTTTGTTTTTTGAGGTAATTATACCTAAATCAAATTCTCCTAAATATTTTGATCTATAGCCAAATAAAAACATCTCATTTCCAACGTATCTGAGATATTCATATTGAGGAATAATTACGTGGTTGTTCAATTTATTTATCACACCTAGTTCACCATCTTCGATGACAACAGCATAATTTTCTTGAAATTGTCTTGCATATTGATATTGCGGCTCGATCATAGTGTTACCTAAAGAGTCCTTGTATCCCCAAGTACCATTAGATTCAAATGGAATTAAGTTCTGACCGAAGACTACCAAAGGTAGATGAAAAATTAAAATAACTATGACTTTCATTTTATTCATTTCATTGTAGCGAACGGGAACGTGCAGCCGCAGTACGTAGCGCAGCGGAGTATTGTCGGCTGCACTGTGTTCACA
>CAKZLH010000007.1 GCA_937125285.1 uncultured Balneolaceae bacterium
TCAAAGCCAAAAAGTTTGGTAACAAAAGCTGCTCCATCGATGACTCTGAGAGCCACCCAATAATCTAGACGCCCATCCGGTAAAAGCCATAACTCATAGAGTACATACCAAAGCACAAATATCCCCAAGGCTTTTAAGGCAAAGCTTCGAATGGGGGATGGTTTGAGCCACTGGCTAAGCATCTTAGGCTTTAAAGATGTGATGCTCCTGTTTAGGTGGTATCCCTTTCATCGCATTTCGGGTATCGATCACACAATCCGACCAGTCCGCTAATTCCTGATAGTTGATATCCGAGTGATTGGTGGCAATTAGCACCGCGTCAAATTCGCTAATGGTTGCTTGATCCCATTCCACTGAATTTCTACCGGTGTATTCGGCATGTTCCCTGGTGGGTGGAATGGTTGGGATATAACTATCGTAGAAAGCGACTTCCGCTCCTAATTCTTCGAGCAGATGCATCAGTTCAAAAGTAGGCGATTCCCGCATATCGTCCACATTGGGTTTATACGCTAGGCCTACCAAGAGAATCTTTGATCCATTGACCGCTTTTTTATGGGTATTTAGGGCTTTACTCGTTTGCTCCACCACATATTCCGGCATATGGGTATTGATTTCCCCAGCAAGCTCAATAAAGCGAGTGTTTTCTTGGAATTCTCGGGCTTTCCAGGTAAGGTAAAAAGGATCAATCGGAATACAGTGCCCACCAAGACCTGGACCTGGGGTAAATTTCATGAAGCCGAAAGGCTTGGTATCCGCCGCATCAAGCACCTCATGCACATCAATACCCATCTTAGCATACACCACTTTGAGCTCGTTTACGAGGGCAATGTTTACCGAGCGAAACACATTCTCGGTAATCTTGACAGCTTCAGCGGTTTTGGTATCACTGACCGGTACCGTTTGAACAATAGCCGTATCATACAAAGCCTGAGCTAGCTTAAGGGCATCCTCACCATGCCCTCCCACCACTTTTGGAATCTTAGCGGTGTTAAAGTTAGGGTTACCTGGATCTTCTCGCTCCGGACTGTACGCCACATAAAAGTCTTGGCCTGCTATGAGTCCTGAATGCTTTTCCAGAAGGGGTATCATGACTTCTTCGGTGGTGCCTGGGTAGGTAGTAGATTCAAGAATCACCAACTGGCCTTCTCTCAGGTGATGAGCAACCGTTTCGGTCGTGCTAATCACATAACTCATGTCTGGTTCACGGTACTGATTCAGCGGGGTAGGCACACAAAGGAGCACCGCATCGGCTTCTTTTAATCGTGAAAAATCCGTGGTGGCATCACAAATGTCTGACTCGGCTAAGCTCTGCATCATTTCCTTGCCGAGGTGCTTGATGTAGGGGGTGCCTGATTTTAAATCTTTTACTTTTTTCTCGTCTACATCGAATCCTAAGACCGGAAGACCTTGCTCATGAAACGTCCACATCAAAGGCAAGCCTACGTACCCTAACCCAAGGATACCTACCGTGTAATTCCGTTCTTCAATTTTTTGGATATAGTCTTGTACGTTCATAAATATTTAGATGAATGAGTAGGATTGATTTTTTAATGATACCTAACTATTGCGTAGTAATACGGTCTATGAGGAAATACAGGGTGAGTGCGGACGTAGTTATACTGGTTAATTCAACAAGGACCTCACGCATATCAAATGGTTCGCGTTCACGTTCTAGTTCGAATATGGCTCGAATAACAGCACCCTCATCCACGACTGGATTTTCTTTGAGTAACCCTTTGCGTTTTACTCTAAAAGTGGCTCCATTTGCCTGCGTTAGCTGAAAATATTTGGCTGTGTTGGGTTGTAACCCACCTGCTTGATCTAGGTAGTACTTGACCCGCTTACCAGGTTCGTATTCAATGAAACCATCCAGCGCCACATTCCCGGTCATCAAAACTACCCCAGGTTTTTTAGGAACACTGATTTGATCACCTGCTTGTATTAAGAAATCATTTTTTCCACCCTGAAGGTTGTCTTCAAAATCGATGATTACTTGCTCTCCATTACGGATAAGCCGTGAACCCTTACCATAAGCTTCATCGGTAAGCCCACCGGCCCGTTCTATGATTGATCGTAGTGGTTCATTACTGTTCAGAATGGTATAGGACCCTGGGAATTCAACTTCTCCACTCACTTGAACGGTTTGTTGAGATTCAAAATCAGGATTGGCGCGAACGTATACCCGATCCATGTGTTTTAGGTTAAAACGGGCAGCATTATCCATTAACGACCAAAACAAATCATTGGTGTAAAACTGAAAATGTTCGGCAGGGTTAGGGATTAAATTATGGATCAAAAATCGAGCTTTTTGTTGGTCAGTCATGGGTTCTTCGGTACGGGTAATTTCAACACGTCCAATAAACGCATTTTCATTAAAGCCTTGGGCCTTGAGCAGGAGATCTTCCAAGCTCATACCTTCGTCGAAGGTATAACGGCCTGGATTTTTCACGGCACCCTCGATGATCACGAATTTACCTGTAATCAACTGAACCGTGTTGGGATAAATTCGAATGTTATCGTAAGGCTGAAGTAGCTCCAACCCAAAGCCTTCTTCTTGCAAGGCTTCTTCCAAATTGAACGAAATCACTTCCGTGGTACGTCCATCGGCATTGCGGCGAATAAGATCGGCCCGATCGAGATGAACTTGCTCGAGGTACTCAGCATCAAAAAGTCCGCCCGCCTTAAACAGTAGATCATACACTCGTAGGTTCTCTCGCCATGGATAACTGGCTGGGTTTCGGATGGAGCCCCCAATACTTACCGACCCAAACTGACGAATATTATCCAAGGTATAAATGGTCAGCTGATCTCTTTTCTGAAGCGTCATATTTTCAGCCTCATTACCGGCAATAGCTTCTGCTAAATTGATGGTGAAATAGCTCTGCGTTAGGTCCTCATTGGTACGAATGAGTTCGGCTTGCCCGGTATACGCATTCTCCCTGAGACTATCCGCAGCCAAAACAAGATCTCGAATGGTTTGAAGTTTCTCACTTAATTCAAACGTACCTGGTTGATCCACGGCTCCAATAATTTCCACTACCTGATCGTTGATGTCGGTGATCGAAAATAACTGAATACGATCGCCCTCCACCAAAGTGAGAGGAGTGGTTCCGGTGAGCACCTCATTTAAATTAAAGTCGAGCACCTCACGTGCACGGCTGGCATCGCTTCTTTGGGCCATGGGGATGATCCGGTTCACTTGAAAACGATCGGTGTAGATTTCAGGTTGTAGCCCACCTGCATAACGAAGTAGGTCCTCAAAATCTTCCCCATCTTTGAGCTCATAAATGGCCGCTCGCTTAACAGGCCCTTGAATTCGGATTTCGTTATTTCGTGGGGGAATAAAGATTCGGTCGTTGTTCAGAAGAGGGATGTTTTCGGCCAGTACCCCATCCAGAAATAAATCGTAGAAATCGATGGATCGTAAAACACGACCGTTACGTATGATGCGTACATCTCGTAGTGATCCCGCCGTTGTTGGCCCTCCTACCGCGTAGAGCACGTTGAACAAGGTAGCATTGGAAGTAACGGTATATGCTCCGGGATTGGACACTTCACCCAGAACAAAAATTTCAATGGGTTTGTACCGGGTAACGGTTAAATCCATAAAAATGGTAGGTGGTGTTTTTACCAAACCGGCATAGCTTTGAGCCAATCGTAGTTTAAGAGAAGTACGAAGTTCTTTTAAGGTTTTTCCCGCGACCGTCACCAAACCTATGTTTGGGATATTGGTGCGACCTTCGATATCCACTCTGAGTTCATACTGAAATTCAGTAGCGCCCCATACCGTCAAACGTAATTCGTCATCGGGGCCAACCACATAACCTTCATCCACAGGGCCCGGGGTACTGGGCTGAAAACTGTCGGGACCTCCACCAAATACATTATATCCAAAATACGGCAGCCCCTGATTTTGAGGGTTAGCCGTGGGCGGTGTAGGATTCGAAACCTGAGCAGGTGTGGGCTGCTCTTGGATATCTTCTGAAGCGACTACCGTCTCCGTTAAATCGGTGGTGTTGGTGGCTTCCATACCCTCATTTTCGCGTTGGCGTAACTGCACGAGATATTGCTGAATTTGGCTTTCAGGGACCCCATTTTGGCGGGCAAAAGCCGCTAATTCATTAGGGTTATTGGGATCTACTCCAGCATTTTGGGCCATTTGTTGCGCTTGCTCAAAGCTGAGTCCCCGTGATTGGAGAAGTTCATCAATACTTTGCGCCTGGAGATTTTGAAGGGGATGGAACAAACCCACCAAGAGTAAACTAGCGATTGCTAAAAAAGTGCGTGACATTTGAGGTGCATTCATGTGATTCTTCTAATTTTGATACCCATATCGTTATTCTTCAACGGCGGTTTTAAATTGCTCAATCAGTGGATGAACAAAAATCCAACCTATCGATCCTATCCCAGAAAGCATGATAAAAACCAGGAGGATCATGGCTCCTGACGTTTCGTCTTCTAGGGGCACTTGAACCGCTTCAAGGGTTTTAAAGACTGGTGTCTCTTCCTGTACTTTTAGTTTGGCTTCTTCGTACTGTTGGGTAAGACCATTGTACAAGTTAAAAGCAATCTGATATTCGGAGTTAAGCCGTTGTTCTTCGGTCTGAGCTTTTGCTGATAAGGTACCCTGGTTGCTATCCCGAAATTCGGCTAGAGTGAGCTGAGCTTCTTCAAATCGGGCTTCGGCCGTAGCGAGTTGCTCTTCCACAAAAGTTAAGTCCCGAAGTACTTTTTCGGTGCGGTATTCGGTAAGATATTCGGTTAGTTCGGTAATGGTATATTCGGTAACGGCAGCCGCCGCGACATTATCGGGCAAGGTAACGGATACCGATACAATACCAGATTCCTCGTCTAATGAGGCAGTTATTTTTTGGCGTAAGGTATTAATGACGGCGACTTCATCCTTCGAGAGATTAAGCACCATAGATTCTTTGGCCTCTCCAGGAACAGTTGTCATCAATTCTTTTTTCGGTAGAATGGCCCCTAGTATTTTTCCTGGTAAGCCAATGGTGTATTCCGCAAGAATTCCAAGTACACCTGGCGAGTTCAGCTCGGTATAATAATCAAACAACGTTGCCTCGGCATCAATGTCGGAGAAGTAAAACGGCTGATCCATCAGCTTTAGCTGGAAATTGGTGCTTTGAACAATATTGGGATACAAATCGACCCGAATGGCATTGCTGTTACTGGCGTACGAGCCACCGCTCATACCTAATAGACCTCCGTATTGGCGTAATAAGCTACTGGCGCCCCCCTGACTCTCGGTAGAATACTCGGGCATTAGGGTGGCCGTACTTTTGTATTCTTTGGGGCTTAAAAGCGCCGCTAGTACGCCCACGACCGCTCCAAGGGCAACCACTTTTATAATGAACATGCGCTTATTCCAAATCGTCTTCGCAAGTTCTAAGAGATCTATTTCGTCTTCGTCGTAGTGATACCCATAGTCTGCGGGCACAATTTTATATTCTTGTGGCAGTTGGGGCAGTTTGGGTTCCGACGATGATGCGTTTGTTTGTTTATCCATACCTAAAATTTACACAAATATACCCTCAAAAACTTTTTGTACCAACCCAAAGCTTTTTAGATTTACCATAGCCTTTCTAATTTGAGAAACAAGATACTAGAATTTGGCGAAATCTTTGTAGCAAAAATGATCAATGGGATTCACTTCCAATACATAATCACTTGCCCTTTCAACGTGTGCTGCTGATTTCCCAAGCGTTCATTGAGCCCTGATCCTGTACTCTTTTCACCAATGTACTGCGCGTACTGATAACTCAATTGTAGCTGTAGGCGCAGTTTTTTGGCGTCATTTATGTGTGGGGTAACGCTTGCCAGCACCAGAAAGGAATGACCTCTGCCCTGCCAAGATGCCATCGAAAAGCTGTAGCGAATACTGGGCTCATATACATACAGCCGAGTTTGATGGTCTGGACTTTGAAACTGAGTATACCTTGCATCTAAAGTGAACCAATGGTCCTTTTGGTACCTGAGCTCATGATACCAGAGGTAGCCTAGAAGCTTTTCAGACTGTGTTGTTTGGGCTAATGCCGCGCGGCTTCGTAATCGAAACTCTCGCCCAAATGGCAAACTGAGCTGAAGGTGCGCGCGGTGTAGGGAATCCTGGATTCGCTGCTGGTATCGCACCTGCAAGGAGGGTTCTTTGGGCGAGCGCTGAAGGACTCCCCCAATCGACCACTCGCTTCGTTGCTCGGGAAATCGGTAATATCCACTGGGTAACACCTCTTTAGCCGAGCCTAACCGCAGGTAAAGCTGTATGGATTCCAAGATGTTAGCTTGTGCGCCAAGTTCCCATCCTTGCTGAGTGCTTGCTCGAGAAAAACTCCCCCACTCTCTTCCAAAAGTAGGGAGCTCGGAATGCATGAGATCGTTTCGACCATTCAGATGAAATGCTCTAAAACTGAACTGCCATGGCGAGAACGACGGTTGATAGTGAATCGCCGAGACCATAGATAACGTTTTGCTTGCGGTTACAGCAGTTCCAACAGTTCCAACAGTTCCAACAGTTCCAGCATTGCCTGAAAGTCCTAACTCTAGTAGTACATCTTCGAGTAAGGTGCGGGTGTTTAGTGCAAAGAGCAGGTCGTCTTCAACCCGAAAAAAATCAAGACCCCAGCTAAGGCTTCGAGCTTGTGATGCCAAAGGGACGCTGGATAGATGCATCCCGTGAATGGGATAGCTTGCAAGGGATTGGGATTTTGATTGTTCCCTTAAGGTTCGGGTAAATCCTGTGCCCTGCTCTTGGAGCCGGCCTAGTAGCACCATCCCGTAGTACTGCCTACTTGATCCATACCAGCTTAGGTTGGCGCCCATACCTTGAATGCCCGACTGCTCTGAAAAACCCTGCGCCGCTCGAATACGCGCCGGACGGAAGGTGCTGTTGGATAGGTGGGTGGAGCTACGGTACCCTCCACTCGAATGTAGTAGGCCAGAACCGCCTGAGAGTTTGAGGGTGCCGATGTGGAGCGATTCCAAAGTGGCCGATGGGCTGAGTTTGAGATCATGTAAGGCAAAATGAGCGGTATTTGGGCGCTTGAGTTCCTGGGAAAGGGTGCTTAGAGCCTCTCCGGCGTCCTTATCCTTGGCCCAATGCATGGACCAGTGGCGAGCAGTGAGCTGTAGGCGCTGCCGCAGGTAAGTGGGTGAGCCCATAAAACCCGATTGGGTCGCTGGTTTGGTAGCGCTTATGGGGCGAGGGAAGTCCTCGGCTATACTCTGAAGGCTTTGCACCTTTAGCTTCTGAGTCCAAAATCCTGGGTGCCAGAGATAGGTTTCTATGCTCGAATGGATGGTAAAAAATGGCCAGAGTCGCTCATAACGCGCGGGGCCAATTCCAGGGACCTTGAGTAACTCATGCAGGTGTTCAAAGGGTTGTTTGCGGCGATAGTCAAGGATGGCATCCACAAGTTTTCTTTGGTTTGGTTCGGTGAGGTTTAGGGGGAGATCAAGTAATTCTTCTCGCGTGGCAGTGTTAATGGAGAGCGGGTGTTGCTCGTAGTATTCAAATCGAAGTCGTTGGTCATCGAGCCAATCGGCTTGGGAGGGCAGCTCGGTAGCCTCATCCAGGAAATAGGGCGTGCTATAAGCTTCTAGGTATTCCTGCAGTAGATCATCCAAGGCTTGTAAGCGCCTGTTTTCGGCTTGTTGGGCGGGGCTAAGATTTTGGGCACACACTTCAAGAAAAGGTGCAAAAAACAACGTTATGAGGCAGAGAAGAGTGCACAAACCCCTATATATAAGGTATGTTTGAGACATTAGGAGCCTCCGATTCTAAGGTCCATCACGGGACTCCACCCGAGTATGGGATGCACATTCATGGCCATCTGAACGCTCCACCCTCTTCGCTCCAGTCCAAAACCTACGTGGGGTGTTAAGGGAGAGTTAGCCATTCCAGCCCGAAGGGATAGCCTTAGTTCTTGAGCCTGTAATAAAGCCCACTCAACGCCGTAACGAAGTTGAGGCTCATAGGAAACTTCCCAGCTTGCTTCGACCCATTGCCGAATAGGATATCGAAGCGCATACTCGCTATACCAAGCTATTCGAATTCGAGAGGGAAGCGAGGCCACTGGGCTGTAGGAGGATTGAGCTTCTCGGAGCTTAGAAGCGCCCACATTTTCCACGCTCGTGATGAGCCAATGATGTTTAAATAGGCGGTAGCGAGCAGCCACATCGACACTTATGGAAACTAAAGGTGCATAGGAGCCGCCAAACGATAGTATGTGCAGTTCAGTGGCAAGACCTAGTGACCAATTAGGAGTACTCTTGGCCCATCCAAGTCGGAGCCGTGAGGCCCTGAAAAGCGCATCACCCGTGTCGTACACTCCGATGCCCCAAGCCTTAGAAGATTGATTCGAATCAGCAGAGGTCACCCAAACCGTGCTCATGAGTCGTTCATCCAGCTCCGCCAAACCATACGATCGCTGCACCATGAGCGCCAAACCCTGCCAACGCCACTGCTCCTGGGGTTTGGTGCGAGTGGAGGATTCACGATCGTGGGTGAGCAGTGAATCGGAAGCGGCGTTTGGGGGTAGTTTCAACCCGGAAAGATCATTCCATAAGGCCCATAAAGGATCCAGGGAGCCCAGGGAAATCCCCCCTCTTCCTACCGAAGCGGCGCCTAAGCCAGATTGGGCCATGGCGTGATTGGGGATGTAAAAGGCGCATAGGAAGGTGATGGTTAGGACGCGGATCCATGGGCGGTGCGCGAGGTATTTTTTCATGGGATTCTTGTATATTGCGAGGGTATAACAGAAGAATCCTTTGAACCCGAGTCCTTACCCTATGCGCGTTACTTTCCGCTTAATTATTGTTTTTGTGAGCCTTTTGGGACTGCTTGGTGGGAAGCCGGGAGCGGCACAGGAATTCAACTGCGCGGTGAACATTAACGATGAGCAGCTAGAAGGGACCTCCTACGACTATGTGAAACAAACCCTGGCCACGGAGCTTGCTTCCTATATCAATGAGTACCGATGGACCGAGACCGAGGTGCTCGAGCATGAGCGCATCAATTGCCAGATCAGCATCATTTTGACCTCCGCCAGTACCGATTACACCTACTCGGCGGAAGCGGTGATTTCAGCCAGGCGGCCGATTTATGGAACCATGCAGGAAACCTCCTCCATTATCGTGAGTGATCAGGCATGGCAGTTTTCTTATCCCGAAGGGCGTTCGTTGGTGCATGATGAGTTGAGCTTTGAGGCGCTCACCGGGTTTATCGACTATTATGCCTATCTGATGCTGGGCTATGATTTTGACAGTTTTGCCGAGCTGGGGGGCAGTGATTATTTTGCGAAAGCACAGGATGTGGTGGATTTGGCGCAGAGTTCCAACGCCATTGGCTGGGCTCGCTCGTCCAATAACCGCAGGAACCGGTTTACCTTGGTCGCCGATATGATGAATTCCAGTTATGATGATTTGCGAAAGGCCTATTATCAGTATCATCGAGTGGCTCTGGACGGCTTTACCCAAGATCCTGAGGAGGCTAGGCAGGCTTTGGTGGATGCCTTGGAGCTGATCCAAACCACCAAACGACGATCGACCAGTAACTTTTTGTTCGATTTATTTTTTGACGCGAAGTCTCGCGAAATTGCCGCCATGCTGGCCGATGCGGAGAGTCAAATTAAATTGGCAGCCTACACCATTTTGAGCGAAACCGATCAGGCCCATCTAAGTGATTACGAGAATTTGCAGTAATATTTGATTCGCCTTTTTGTATATTCCAAAAAGTGCAACTAACCAGCCCTAAAAGAAGGCTATTTGAATCAGAAAAGCGGTTTTTTACCGAACCATCAGACGACTGAGCTATGAAAATTTTCGTGAGTGTAAAAATGGTGCCGGACGTCACGGCCCCGATGCAAATTAAAAACGGCGAACTCATTTTAGATGTCGATCGAACGGTCTTAAATGCCTACGATGCTTCGGCCGTGGAAGAAGCCTTGGTCTTACAAGAAGCGCATGGCGGCGAAGTGGTGGTGGTGAGTGTAGGGCCATCGAAGGCCGCCGAAACCTTGAGAAAAGCCTTGGCGATGGGCGCCGATTCGGCGGTGCATATTTCAACGGAAGGGCTCGAAGGAGTGCAGGGCCTAGATTCCTATAGTTACGCTAAGATTTTGGCGGCTTTTTATGGAGGGCAGCAATACGATGCCCTCTTTTTTGGCAAACAATCGCAGGACACTGACGCTGGACTCACCGGAAGCATGGTGGCCGAATTGTTGGGGGTGCCCTACGTATCCAACGCCGTAGGCATTACTCGGGAAGCAGATGGCGGATTTTTGGTGAAACGACAAGGCGATAGCGGGCAAGAAATGGTGGCTGCTGGTGTTGGATGTTTAATCACCTGCTCCAACGACATGAATGAGCCCCGCATCCCCAAACTAAAAGGCATTATGGCCTCAAAGAAAAAACCTTTGGAGGTGTTGAACTTGGGCGATCTGGGCTTGAACGAAGGTGATGTTGCGCCCAAGACACACGTTGCGGCCTACGGAGAAATACCGGCTCGACAAGCGGGGCAGAAATTTAGCGAGGGCGCCGCGGAAGATGCGGGCAAAGTAGCCGAACTCCTAGAACAAAACGATTTACTCTCATGATCTTTCTACATCTACTTACGGTTCAAAACGGAGGCATCAAACGCTCATCCCTCGAAGTCTTGTCCCGAGGTCGGGAGTTGGTGGCTAGCATGGGCGAACATGGTGATGGTAATGGTGCTGAATTGCACGCAGTGGTTTGTTCCCCCGAAGTAGCGGATTGGGACGCGGCCAAGTGGTCCGCGGAAATCGGCCCCTACGGCGTGAATACGGTATGGATGGCGACCGATGAAGCCTTTAAAGAGCATAACAATCAGGCTTTGCTTTCCGCGGTGCAAGCGGCTCATGCCCAGGCTACGGGTAACGGAACCAAAGCCAGTGTGGTAGCCATGGCCTCCACCGAAGGGGTCAAGGATATTTTAGGAGCTTTATCGGTGCGGTTGGGCGCGAGTGTAATTGCGGATGTGTCGGAATTTGAGGTATCGACGGAAGGTGACGGGGTGCAACTATCAGCCACTCGACCGGTGATGGCCTCCAAGGCTCAAACCAAGGTGCAGGCTAGCGCGCAGCATGTGATGGTCTCGGTGCGATCAGGCTCGTATGGGGTTTTGGAGAATGGAAATGGGCAAAAAGCAGATACACCCATCCTTCAACCCGTGTCAATAGAAGATGCCGATTCTAAGCTACACACCAAGATCCGAGAAATCATCACCGCAGCGGCAGATACCATCGACCTGAACGAGGCCGAAGCAATTGTAGCGGCCGGCCGCGGGGTTAAAGATGAGGCGGCAAAAGCCTTGATTGCGGAATTGGCGGGGGTTTTGAATGCGGGCATCGGGGCTTCCCGAGCCTTAACCGAAGCAGGAGTGTATGATCCAAGCGTTCAAATCGGGCAAACCGGGAAAGTAGTTTCGCCGCAGCTCTACATCGCGGTGGGAATCTCCGGGGCCATTCAACACGTGGCGGGCATTACCAATTCGAAGGTGATCGTGGCGGTAAACAAAGACGCCGATGCGCCCATTTTTGAGGTGGCCGATTACGGCATCGTGGGGGATTTGTACGAGGTATTGCCGGCACTAATCGCCGAAATTAAACGACGCAAAGGATAGCATGGAAGACGAACGCTTCGACGCGATAATTATTGGTGGTGGAGTGGCCGGTTTATCGGCGGCCATGACCTTGGCTCGTGCCAATGCGAAGTTTTTGTTGGTGGAGCGGGGCGAGTTTGCCGGGGCGAAGAATGTGTCGGGCGGCGTGCTGTGGGGAAGCGATTTGGCGAAGTTGGTGCCTGAATACTGGGAGGAAGAAGATGGTGGTTGGGAGCGATTTGTGAATCATCGCCGGCTTAGTTTGATGGACGAGCAGTCGGCCTTTACACTGGATTTTAAATCGAGCCATTGGAACGAGCCTCCCTA
>CAKZLH010000008.1 GCA_937125285.1 uncultured Balneolaceae bacterium
GGTCCGTAATCGTACACGGCACTTAATCCGCCATAAATTTCAGATGACTGAAAAATGAAACCCCTTGACTTTGCAAGAGATACAATGGTGTCTAAACTTTCAAGATTGGACATTGTAGAATTCTATTTGATGATTGAGCTTTGCTAATGTGCTAAAGATACCAATTCTATTTGGCTATTTTCGAACCGTTTTTATGCAAAAAATACTATTTTAATTTACTGTACGAACTAAGCTCAAAACTCATTCACTCACATACTCACATGAACGTTGGAATACTAGGCGCTACCGGTGCCGTAGGTCAAAAATTTATTCGATTACTGAACCAACACCCTTGGTTTACTATTACAGCCTTAGGCGCCTCCGATCGCTCGGCGGGCAAAACCTATAAAGAAGCCGCTAACTGGATTGAGGACGTTCCACTTCCAGAGGAAATTGCAGGCATGACCGTGCAAGCGTGTACTCCAGAGGCCATGAAAGGAGTGGATTTTGTTTTTTCTGGCTTGGATTCAAGTGTGGCAACAGAAATTGAAGGCGCATTTGCGAAGGCTGGTATACCAGTGATTTCAAATGCAAAAAATTACCGGCAGCATGCCGAGGTTCCGCTCTTGATTCCAGAGGTAAATCCGGAACATATAGATCTTATTAGTACACAAAGTTTTAGCGCCGATGGTAAGGGATGGATTGTCACCAATCCCAATTGTGTGGCCGTTCCTTTATCACTTGCACTTAAGCCACTCCATGACCGATTTGGTTTAGAAAATCTTAGTGTGACCACCTTACAAGCATTATCTGGAGCGGGCTATCCGGGTGTTCCTAGCTTAGATATCATTGCCAATGTGGTACCCTATATTTCGGGAGAAGAACCCAAAATAGCGCCTGAGACCCAAAAAATTCTGGGCCATTTATCCGATGGAGATATCCAACGACCCGAGTTTACGGTTGATGCTACCTGCACTCGAGTACATACTCTAAATGGTCACATGGCAGCGGTAAGTTGCCGGTTTAAAGAAAAGCCCGCTTCGATGGAACAGGTTCTTGACACGCTGAAAAACTTCCAAAACCCCATTGCTGATTTAGAACTTCCTTTTTCTCCAAAAGAGCTCTTTCATATTCATACCGAAGATAATTATCCACAACCCAGACTACATGCCGATAGGGATAAGGGAATGAGTTTACATATTGGAAGATTGCGAGAAGGAGATTTCTTTCATCTCAATTTTGTCTGTATGGCTCATAATACCATTCGTGGCGCTGCAGGTGGGGCCATTCTAAATGCTGAATTATTAATGAAAAAAGGCTGGTTCTCCTAGCAAATTGATCTAGGATTCGGCTTCATCCAATTTTTTTAGCTTAAACTCCGACAACTCCAGATTCAGTTTGGAGACTAAATTGGCGGCATGTACGCGATGTTTCTTTTTAAATGAAAACATCCGCATGGTTAATTCTTTGCCCGGTATAGCCTCCAATGTTTTGCCACTATCGGCATATATAAAGAGTCTGGTCCGAAACCAACCCGTTTTAAACTCGGCATATGAAATGGCCTCTAGCGGAAGATGTACCGTTTTAATAGAAGACTGATAGGCTTCCACCAGTGCGTCTTTGGTCTGATATTCGAGATACAAACCATCATTTTCATAACGAATGATTCCCTCCACTTTCATAAAACCGCCGTGGACGCCATCAATAAAAAAGGGAATACTCTTCATATAGGTGTTTTTTAGACATTTTTTCTGTGCGAAAAAAAATATAGCATTTTTTTGTAAGGAATCTCTACCCCAGTACTCTACTTAATATCCTAAACAAACATGTGTTAGGGTCTACTATTCATTAACACGTTATTTATTGTCCTATTTATCGGGTGTGGGAGCGCCCGGTATCTTTTCGCCGGTTCAAATGGTCAGAGAGAAAGGCCCTAGCTAGAGAGCATCCAACGTCGGGTACGGTTGGAAAACTCTCTATGTTGGGGTTCTTTTTTTAATCGGTTTGCTCATCAAATGTATCCGCCCTATCTCGCCTTAGTCATTTAGCTAACAACAACCTCATATTGATTTTTATACCGTACATGAAAACTATTCTCATTTTGCTCTTTATGATCATTCCCGTTTCTAAGGTTGCTTCGGCTCAAGTTTTTGAAGATGGATTTAGTGACTCTAGCTTCAGTGAGGGAGTGATTTGGTGGGGAGATCGCCAGCAGTTTCAACATGAAAAAAAAGAGGGGAATCATGTGATTCAGTCAAAAGGAAATGAGCGATCAGAACTTCGAATATGGTCTAAAATTTCATCGCAGGAGAACTGGGAAACATCCTCCAACGCCAGTAATTATTGGGAAGGATATTTTTTAATAGAAGGCGCATCACCATCTAGGCAAAACCAATTAATGATTATGCTAAGTATTCACCCCACCGACGCAGTGGAGCAGCATACCAGCAAAGACACCCTTTTCCATCACGAAGATTGGAATGGGTATGGCCTCTTGATAGGGGAAACAGGGGACGATTTTGTACATCTGGTTCGCTGGGATTCTAGTGCTCACACCATTCTAGGTACTCATCCACTACTCTTACAAAAGAGTACCGGGTATCATTTTAGAGTAGAATATAACTTGAATGGGCAATGGAATCTTCGGGTTGAAGAGGGCTATCCAAACACCCCTGAATACCTTCAACAAGAAGGAATTGAACTATTCGATACTCGATATCCTATTTTAGGAGACCGTCATTATGCGGGAATATTTATTGTTCACACGGCCACTAGAGGCCATGATTTCTTCATAGATTTTAAAATTGACCCCATACTTCCTCCACCTACCCCGCTATTGATAGGCAAAACACATTTTTTAAATTCGAAAACCCTAGAATTGTATTTTAATAAAGCTATTCGGGTTCAACATGATATTTCTACCTTATTTGTTCTAGAATCACGCTATGATTCTGTTCGATATACCAGTCAAAAGGTTCACTCTTCTACTCCAAATAGCCTGACAATAGAGTGGGATCAGGCCCTTCCTTATCACCGATATAATCTGTGGTATCCTATCTTGTTATCCACCTCGGGTGATACTCTTTCAAACCGTTTTCCTCATTTGGCAACCCTAGCCGAACAACCCATCCCCGATTCGGTTCATATCACTGAATTTCTAGCCAATCCTAGCGCCGAGAGTGGTTGGCCAGAATACCTTGAACTCTATAATGCGAGTGATAAAACAATCGATCTCACACATAGCCTGCTTGGAGATTCAAAAGATTTGGTTGTATTAGACTCCGTAGCAGTCGAAGACCTCAGTGGGTCCAAAAGTAATTCCCTTAGGCCACTGACCCTGGATCCAAAATCCTATCTTGCTTTTTCAAGAGATCCCAAAGCCTTAGAGCTGCTGTTTCCTGAAAGGCAGTTTGTCACTTTTGATCTCCCCTATCTGAATAATGGTGCGGATGAACTTATTTGGCAAAGCCAAGCAGAAATCACCGAAGGTGACGTGACCATCTATGACTATCTATCGTATACTTCTGAGTGGACGGATGCTGAACGTAGTATAGAGCGCATTCGTTTAGATCTGCCCAGTAATGACCCTAGAAATTGGGGGCCTTCGCAAGGTGAAATATCCTCTGAAGGTAATAATATATACCTACCAGGTACTCCAGGTGGAATAAATACGGTTCTACGTGACACCACAAAACCAGTAATAACTGGGCTAGAATTTATAACCCCAAGAAGACTTGAACTACAATTCTCAGAACGTGTTCAATATGAGTCTCTTGAATTAGAGTTTAGAGATTTAAAAAGCTATCGATTATTGGATTATGACTTTTCCTTGGAGGGTAACGTTGCTAGCTCGGGAACTCATGTGCTCATACATCTAATGGATGAACTATACCCTGAACAAATGATTCTATGTAAAGTGATTCAGGCTCGAGACTGGTTTAAAAATACACAAAGTCAGCAAATCATTACTGATACCTATCTACCTAATGATCACCCTATGCCGGGGGATATTGTCCTGAATGAATTACTACTGCAACCCAACACAAAATGGCCCTACGAATACATTGAACTTTATAATAGGAGCTCTAAATACATTCAATTGCAAAATTGGACCTTAAGTGACCAAAGTGGCAACCGGTGGCGTATCCCTGATCAGCACATACTATTCCCAAAGAGTTTTATTGTGTTTAACAGCGTGGATACATCGATTCCTAGCCTAAATAATACCGAGGATGCAATAATCTTGAAGGCCAAAGATGGTCGAACCATCGATTCCTTATACTACAACAAAAATTGGCTCGAATATGATCTTCATTTTGCACATTCATGGGATAGTTCCTACTCCTTAGAACGTATTCATGCCTTTCGATCCAGTAATGACCCATCCAATTGGAGATTTAATTCGACTTTAGAATGGGGTAGCCCTGGAGGCGTTAATTGGGCATCGGAGGTTTTACTTGACCAACTTTCCTTACCCTTTGCTAAACTCTTTGAATACAATGATTGGTGGTACATTGAAACCAATTTTTCATTCTACCTACCCAATCAACCTTTAACTGAGCTCTATTTAGAATCCGAAAATCGCCGCTACTCACTTCAACTGGACTTGGATGAAATCAAAGAGATTCGATCTAATGTATTCCCTCATAACCATTTTATATGGCAACTGAATGAACAAAGGGTAACTGAATCTGATCTTAGGAATCGAGACTGGATCCTCTCCGTTGAACAGGATATTCTGGATGAATTAGGTAACTACCATAGCATAGCTCCTCAACGAGTATGTATAGATCCAACCCCTCAAAGTCTTCGATTCAATGAGGTCATGTTCGATCCCCTCCAAGACCCCATGGATCATATACCCAATGGGGTAGAGTATCTCGAAATTTGGAATCAGGACAAAAACAGTACCTGTCTAGAAAACCTGTTTATTGCATTAGAAGAGAATGAAGATGGCATGCGTACTTCTCAAAAATTTCACAATACACGATTTAAATGGGTTCCTCCTCAAGAACCATTGTTACTAGTTGCATCCCCAAACTATATCTCCATAGATCAACATCCCATACTCAAAAGACATCCTATACCCCATCTAGAGGATTCACGTGTACTCATCCTTGAGGGTGTTCATTTTGGATTAAAAAAAGGTTCCGATAAACGCTATTTGAGCCATCAATACTTGGGGATTTTAGATAGCCTTTACTATTCTGAGGACTGGCACAACCCCAACCTTTATACCACTAAGGGCTTATCTTTGGAACGAATCGATCCATACCCCTCTTACACAAGTGCTCATAATTGGACCACTTCCATTGACCCAACAGGAGGTACACCCCTACAGAAAAATAGTGTCCAACAAGTCGCAAGTAGCAAGAGTACATCGAACTCCGAAGAATTCTATTTTGAACCTAATCCCTTCTCTCCCGATTACGACGGGTTTGAAGATGTTAGTTTCTTACACTATAGCTGGGATTACTCAAATTATTTAATCCGAGTTTGGATATATGATCGTTATGGTCGATTAGTGAACAGACTCGTGCATAACGCCGTTGGGGGTAATCAAGGGGTAATTATGTGGAATGGTAAAAATGAACATGGTAAGCGAGTTCCCATAGGTCGATACATTGCCTATCTTGAAGCAACAGATGCTCATAATGGGCGTATGAAGCGACTAAAAACCACCGTAGTGGTCGCACGTTAATTTATACGATATTCAATTTCTGTAAGGCAAACCAGTTTACAACTACCCAAACCATAGTTAAACAATATCGAAGAGTGCCTCTTCCAAATCTGAATACACATAGGCGAAATCATGACTCGCAAGCTGAGTTGGACGCATACGAATACTATCTAAAATCGGTTGAGCACCTTCACCAAACACTAATTTTAATGCAAAACTTGGCACGCTAAATATATTGGGCTTTGCTAAGGTTTTTGCTAGAGTTTGAGTAAAAACATCCATGGTCACTGGTTCGGGGGCGGTCATATTAACAGGCCCTTCGTAACGTTCATCTTCTAAAAACTGTATGATAGCACGGTTTAAATCCGTTCTATGAATCCAACTCATGAATTGCTCACCTGAACCAATAGACCCCCCTAAGCCCAACCGAAATGGAAGTAACATATTTTTTAAAGCGCCGCCATCTTTACCCAAAACAATACCTATTCGCGGAATAACTACGCGAAGCCCAAGATGAGTAGCCGCCTTAGCTTCTGCTTCCCAGTCTACACAAACCTCTGCTAAAAAATCTGTCCCTGAGGGATCTTCCTCACTTCTCCAATCCAATCCTGAATTTCCATAATACCCAGATGCCGACGCAGAAATAAACACCTTTGGTTTTTTTTCTGCCTTCTTCATCGCTTCAACTAATGTTCTGGTTGATTGAATCCGTGAATCATAAATGCGTTGCTTAACCTTAGGCGTCCATCTACCGCCAACCACGGGCTCTCCAGCCAAATGGATTACAGCATCAACTTCCTGCATAAGGTGTACTAGATCTTGATCCCAGGAAACGTATTGTAAATTATTGGCCTTTAAATCTTCATAACGCTTAGGATTTCGAGTAAGCAGTACCAAATCCAAATCTTTTTTTAATAATTGCACACATAAATCAGACCCTATAAACCCGGTACCTCCGGTTATCAATACTTTTTTCATATCTTATGTAAAATTTCTCTTTAAGAATCAGGATGTTGAATCTTGATTATGTTTTCGAATTCACTGCGTAATTCACTTTTAAAATAACTAAAAAGAACCACCAATCATTCTACTGTGAAGCTATCATTTTCCCTCTATCATACTATACGAATCTTTGTAGGTGCTGTGTTTATTTTATCAAGTATTGGCAAGTTTATTGATAGCAGTGATGCTCAATACTTAGTCGAATTACTAAGTATGAATATCTATTGGCTAATCGAATATAAAGCCCCTATAGTTCTTAGTATTACTCTCTTAGAATTGGTTTTGGGTATCGGGTTGATTTGGAATCGATACATCAGCTGGGCATACGGCATATCCCTACTTCTGGTGCTATCACTCTCATCGGTACTTGTATTTTTTATGATACAGGGCACTCAAGTCGCCGCTTGCGGATGTTTCGGCGCCTTTGATTTATTGTCAGGACCCAATGCTACCTTAGCAAAAAATGGAGTATTAGTCTTGTGTATTGGCTATGCCTGGATCTCTTATGCAAAAAGTATGCGCAAATAAACATAACTAGCAGGTGCTGCTAATAGTAAAGCATCAAATCGATCAAAAAACCCACCATGTCCAGGGATTAAACCCGATGAATCTTTAATATTGGCTTTACGCTTAATTTTACTTTCTAATAGATCTCCAATAGGTCCAAAGGTGGCGGCTAAAAGCGCCATTGGTATCATTTGAGTTACGCTTAAGGGCATACTAAACGCCTCTATAAGCATCGGTGCCAATGAATATACAAGTAGCAATCCAACTACACTGCCGAAATAACCAAACATGAGGCCTTCCCAGGTTTTCTTCGGACTAATCGTTGGCGCGAGGGGTCTCTTACCAAATAATCTACCTCCGAAATAAGCAAAGCTATCGGCACCCCAAACCATAACCACTAGGCTGATGGTGAGTATAAACCCCTCCTTATTGGAGCCAAAATCATCTATAAGCATTAAACTTAACATACCTAGTGGAGCATATAATCCCGCAAAAAAGGTGGAGCTTAGTTTCGGAATACTGCTTGAGGACGTACTAAAGGTCTGTCGAGAAACAAACAATAAAAAAAGGACTAGACCTATTTCAAAAACATAGGGTAATTCTGGTGAAAGCAATACCCATAATCCGAAGGAATATGGGAAAATGGAATCACTAGGGGTAAGTGCCCCGTCTAATAGGCGGATGAGTTCAAATTGAATCAGAAGAGTGATTGCTATAATCATTCCTTTGAAATACCAATCGCCTAGCCATGCCATCCAAATAAATAGTATAGCTGCTGGAAGAGCTACCAATGTACGTTGAAGAAGATTATTCATCATCTTCTGTGATGTCATCTAAGAGTTTAGTGGCTTGTTCCACATATGAATCGGGAACATATAAATAGATCATAGCCATTTCCCCCACAACTAAACTATAGGCAGTATCTCTCTTTGATAGAATTTGGGCTGGAATTTCATGATCTGTCAAATAACTATGAGCCAAATTAATCTCGAACTCATGGCTACTCTCAAGTATACACGTCCAATCCTTAATCGTATTCGGTTTAGGTAAATTGAACACTTGCTGATAACTTTATTCTAATGTTGTTTCCGGTTCGGTATACACGGGCAACCGAAAATATCTTTTATGTAAGATAGTCAATAGCGAAAACAGTATCACCATAGCCACAACAATTCCAAACCAGGGTAATTCGGTTTCTGGAGCCAAATCTTGATTGAGCATTTCTGGATAAAGAGTACTTAGAATCACCTGCCCACCATTATTAACCAAATGGGCTACCATGGCTGGTATAATGCTATTGGATAGATAAGTAATGTAGGCAAATAAGATTCCTAGAGCTGCAAGTGGTAGAACTCGTGTCATCTGTAAATGATAGGCTCCAAAAATAAACCCTGACACGATAATAGCCACCCAAACTCCCCAACTTTTTTCTAAAGATCGCTGAACATACCCACGATACATGATCTCCTCACAAATGGAAGGAACCAAGCCTATATGAAAAAGCCCCATCCATAAGATGTTTTCAGCACCTAAGAGTTTAGCTATCATATCATCCATGCTTTGTTGCATCTCGGCCATCCAATCGGGTACTGGCAAAAATGCATTCAGCCAACCTAAAAAAATCACCGTGGGATAGGATATCAAAGTTAAAACTATGGCCCATCCTACAAATTTTAAGGTATCAGAATCTACTTGAAGCCTTATAAAAGATTTCCTTTGCCCTTTAGGAGCTGCTAGACGGGTCACCCATAAGGAGCCCAATGCAAAGACGGTAATTTGACCTGTGGTGTTTATCCAGAAAAAAACATCGGTTTGTTCACTCAGCACCTGCATGATAGCTGAAATATCGCCTGGATTGTCTACCATCATCATGGCTGCTACAACACCCACTAAACCCCCAATTACATTAAAAGCAATGAGAGCTAGAAATACCCAAATAATTGCCATAACTCCAAGATTGAAGCCATGGCGTTCATACCAGGATACCGATAATACCGATGAATCAGAAGGTGTTGTACTCTTCATAGATGATCAGAATTAGAACTAAGAATTTTACTCTTCTTCTTTAGCAAATATCTTAGCGCTAATAATTCCAGAAATCACATTAATGATACTTAGGCTTACAAATCCAATACCAAATTGTATCAGTATACCATTCAATGAACCAGGATCTGGACTAAATGCTAACGCTTGTTCAATCTGATCTTGAGTTAGACCTTGGGCTTCCATAGTTAGGATTTGAGCTTCCATCAAAGCATCATTCATGCCCGTATCTATGATTTGAGTCCAAAATAATGAAATCGCGGTTCCCACTAGTAAAGTAACTAAACCTGCTAAAAACCCAAGTAATGCACCTTTTCCTATAGGATACGTAAGGTTAAAACCTTTGGCATACATTCGGTTTGAAATGACACCCGCTATAGAGGACACCAAACACGCCGTAATACCAAGCCCTTGTCCAGCACCTGTAGATCCATTAATGGTTAAGTAGGCGCTCGCTAGGCCTATAACTGAATAAACAATAGCCGTAATAAGTCCGGCGGTGATAACTGCATTCCAATAACTTGGCATGCCATGATAAGTGGTTTCTGTACTCATAATTCTGATTGGTTAGTGATTTAAAATAGTTGACAACAAAGTGATACGTTTGTTTTCAACAATAGTTGCTTAAATATTATCCGGTTAAACTGAATGAACTTTTTTTGGTTTCGGCTTTATGGTTCCAACAGATCCTAAAATTAAGGCGGCGGCTAGGCCAAAAAGTATCCCCATCAATAATCGTGAATACAATGTATTTGTCCAAATATTAAGCGCATTACTTAGAATATCTAGACCATTCATTACAATGCTTGCCAGTAACACTTTCCGCATGAAGGGGTACGAGAGCTGATATCCAACAATCTTTAGGAACCATAAAAAATAAATGCCCACCGAAAATGAACTATAAATCCCCAAACATCGTGAACATACCGCCATTTGAGTACCCATAAAATCAAAAGAGCGTGTGGGGTCTTGATGGCACAACCAAGAAAAAAACGAGTAATGCCAATGATAAGGGGCCAAAACATCCTCACTATACCAACCAGGCCCAAGTACACTAATGGCTAGTAGACTACTCACAATCATCAGACCCACATGCCATTTTCTATCTAAGCTACCTATTGAATTATAAAATTCGGCCATATAACAGTGCGATTAGAATAGGATATAGATTTTAAACCGGTGTTTTCAGAGTTTACTATAGTTTACTACCGTTTAGTTCGATTTACTATAGTGCATCTAAGACGTATTGCGGAGCACGACAAGGTTTACGAGTAGCGCTGTTCATAA
>CAKZLH010000009.1 GCA_937125285.1 uncultured Balneolaceae bacterium
CTTAAAAGACTGTTCACTCTTAATTGCTTGAGGTCCTAAACGATATTCTATTGAAGCAAGTGAAGAAAGAGGTACTCGCGTACCCTGTGGGGTATCAACAAGTAAATTAGCCATACTTTGCGGGTCATTTCGATACTCTTTCGCTAGTCTGAGACGTATGTTGTAGCGTTCTCTTCCTAACTGAACTTCTCCTGCTATTAGACCAGATATACTCATCATAGCCCATTCTTGAGCTTCAGATACACTCATATTATATCGAGCAAGGGCTTCTCTATCCCACAATATCTCGATATAGGGTTTACTCGCATTTCTCTCAGCAAAAACAGTTTCAGGCCGTATAAAATCAAGATTCTTAAGTGTTTCCTCAAGAAGTTGACCAGTAAGCTGTAAATCTTGGATATTTTCTCCTTGTAAACGGATTCCAAACGGAGCTCTAAGACCGGTTTGCAGCATCAGGATCCGGGTCTCTATAGGCTGAAGTTTAGGGGCTGATGTTAAGGCAGGATGAGAGCTTACACTAATTATTTCATTCCAGATATCATCCTTAGTTTGGATATGATCTCTCCATTGTCGAAAGGGTTTGCCAGTATCATCTTTAATTAGCTTTCCTTCAGAATCTTTTACAAATGAACCATCATTAGAAGTTCGAAAGCGTGAAATTTTACCCTGTTCATCTTCAATGTATTCATTCTTATAGGTAATAATATGCTCAAACATAGTTAATGGGGCGGGATCTAAAGCTGATTCAACTCGCCCCATTTTCCCAACTACTTGTTCAATTTCTGGAATACTTGAAATGGATTCATCGAGAAATTGCATGAGTTCTAAACTTTGTTCTACTCCAGCACTTGGAATCGTAGTTGGCATGTATAGGAAGGCACCTTCATCTAAGCTAGGCATAAACTCTGTGGGTAATCCAGGATATTTTTTCTCAAGATTTTGCCACCATGAGGTTTCTGAAATAGATACTCCGATTTTTTCTAGAGAGGTGGAAATGGGCGAGAAAAATTTCCCAAAACCCAACCATGAATAAAGACCTACTAGGGTAATGGCAATGGGTATGCTTATAAAGCTTTTTTTGTTTATAAGTGCCCATTCAAGCCACCTTGGATATCGCTTTATGATAAACTGAACACCTTGTACTATGATGAACAGGAGTATACCAACAAAAATGAATTGAAGTAGGGCGGATGTTTCAATTCCAAATGGTTGCCATGCCGATGAAAGTTGATAACTAACCCATAGAATAAGTAAGGAAATGGCACCCTTTTTAAGGGGTATCATGGGTTTTATAGGACTTAATATCCCCTTTGGTAGATATTTACGAAG
>CAKZLH010000010.1 GCA_937125285.1 uncultured Balneolaceae bacterium
CTCCATTCGATATTGGATGGGATATGTTCTTCGTCAAGTTCTACGTTTATGGTAATCTGTTTCGTTGGCATAATAAGTTATTTATCGTCCTAAAGATCCCCTTAGGACCCTTCTGGTTGCTATTCTAAAATTCAGCGCTGCAATGTTCTCGCAGCATATCCAACACATGTTGCATATCATGGGGCAGATCCGATTCGAAGCGAATCATTTTTCGGGTTGAAGGGTGCTCGAATCCAAGTGTTTTGGCATGTAGGGCCTGCCGCCCTAAATCCGTAATAAGCTTATGGAACATCACCTTCCGGCTTCCCGTGTTGGGACCGAAGCGTACCGAAGTACCTCCATAGGTGGGGTCTCCAAAGACATGATGCCCAATATGCGCCAAATGAACTCGAATTTGATGAGTGCGCCCCGTTTCCAAGCGAACCTCAACCAAACTCAAATAGTCAAAATACTCGAGCACCTTGTAATGAGTCACCGCATGTTTTCCACGACCATTGGGCAGTACCGTCATCAACTTTCGATCGTGTTTGGATCGCCCTATATCTCCTTCAATGGTTCCCTCTTCGGGGGGAGTCCCCCAAACCACCGTCCAATAGCTCCTTTCCACATCCTTTTCGGCAAACTTAGCCGATAGGTTGGCGAGCGTAGCATCATTCTTAGCTACGACCAATAGACCCGAGGTATCTTTGTCTAAGCGATGTACGATGCCAGGTCGAAGATCTTCGGAATCATCATCCCGATCTCCAAGCTCTTCCACATGGTGCATCAGCCCATTAACCAGCGTACCTGTCCAATTACCATAGGCCGGATGAACCACCATCCCCGCTGCTTTATTGACCACTAACAAGTCCTCGTCTTCGTATACAATATCAAGGGGAAGTTCCTCGGCCACCGCCTCTGGTGGGGGCGCTATAGGTAGTTCAATATAAATCTCATCGCCCGGTAGCATTTTATAGGAAGACTTCTCATGCTTCCCATTCACCCAGACATAACCCGATTTAATGGCATCTTGTACCTTATTACGGGTCGCATTTTCTACAAACTGAGTGATGTACACATCTAAGCGAATAGCTTCATGCTGCCCTGGTGGCACTTTGAACTCATAAATGGTGGTTTTAGGGGTATCGCTCAATGTTCTGTGGATCTAACTACTTTTTTTATTCGGGTTGATGCGGACGTTTCGCCACCTCTTTCACATTCAATAAAATATACCCATAAATACCCGATTTTTTTTGAAATCCTCTTTAAAAGATGAAAGGGATGTCGGATATTTAGACTCTTACATTAAGGCCATGATACACCATCTATACATCAAGGATTTTGCATTAATCGACGAATTAGAAGTCGAATTCGGGAAGGGTCTAAACATTTTAACCGGTCAAACAGGTGCAGGTAAATCCATTATTATAGGCGCTTTGAATATGATTTTAGGCGAAAGGGCCGACACAGAAGTCATTCGCCAAGGTAGTTCCAAAGCCATTGCCGAAGCCAGTATAGCGCATGATCAGAATGCTCGCCTGCTGCAATTGCTTCAAGAACACGACATTGAAGTGCAAAGCCCTATGATTTTGAGAAGAGAAATCCGAGAGAGTGGCAGCAGAGCCTTTATCAACGATTCTCCCGTTACTATTGGGGTCTTAAAGCAGGTAGGTGATTTATTGGTCGACTTACATGGACAATATGATCATCAACTTCTGCTCAAAGAAGAACATCACCTAGGTGTTTTGGATCAGTTTGGGAAAAACGAAGACATCTTAGAAGCCTACCGAAGCTCTTATGAGCAGATGAAACGACTTCGTGCCGAAAAAAGAGACTTGATGAAAAGGGAATCCGAGTTACAAGAAAAAACCGAACTCTACCGCTTCCAATTACAAGAACTTGAAAAAGCCAAACTGGTTGCCGATGAAGAAGCGGCTATAGAAGCCGAAATGCATCTTCTCGATAATGCCGAGTTGTTAGACCAAAAAGCACAGTGGATTTCGGAATTGGGAGAACAAGACGAGGTGGATATTTCAGGAATTCTGAACAAACTCAAAATTACCTTGGAGGATCTAGCGCGTATAGAGCCAGAATTTGAGCAGTACCTAGAAGAAGTAACCGCTGCGAGAGTCAGCATTATAGAAACCATGCATTTTGCAGAACGGTACCGAGATCGCATTGAATTTAACCCGAACCGATTAGAAGAACTCCGACGGAG
>CAKZLH010000011.1 GCA_937125285.1 uncultured Balneolaceae bacterium
TCCCAACCGATACCCATTACAGCATATATGAGTAAGTACCAATACGTACCCGAACCCGCTCTCGTAAAGGGGGATCACGATTTTGCGAGTATTACCCATCTGGTGACCGACGTAAACTTGCGTCCCACCCCAAAAGCATGGTATTTGTTAATGTTACCCGCCAACGCTCTTTTAGGGCTTTTGTTGGTGTCTATCGGCTATCTGTTCTGGGAAGGAACGGGTATTTGGGGTTTAACGAACCCTATTGGTTGGGGTTGGGCCATCATCAACTTTGTATGGTGGGTAGGTATTGGGCACGCGGGAACCCTTATTTCTGCAATTTTATTTTTATTCCGACAAGACTGGCGAACGGCCATTAACCGTTTTGCCGAGGCCATGACCATCTTTGCGGTTATGTGTGCCCTTATATTTCCGGCCATTCACGTAGGGCGAATTTGGGTGATTTATTGGGTATTTCCTATTCCTAACCAGATGGCTATGTGGCCGAACTTCAACTCACCCCTTCTCTGGGATGTGTTTGCAGTATCCACCTATTTCACGGTTTCGTTGCTTTTCTGGTATGTGGGGCTGGTTCCAGATTTGGCCACCCTACGGGACAAGGCCAGTGACAAGATACGTCAGATAGGGTACGGGTTGTTTTCTTTGGGGTGGAATGGTTCGAACCGTCACTGGTGGAACTACGAAAAAGCATATATGATTTTAGCCGGTTTGGCGACTCCATTGGTACTTTCGGTACACACCATTGTATCTTTTGACTTCGCGGTATCGGTGATTCCAGGATGGCATACCACCATCTTCCCTCCCTATTTCGTGGCTGGTGCTATCTTCTCTGGTTTTGCCATGGTGCTTACCCTTATGATCATCACGCGTGAGATTTACGGGATGAAAGACATCATGACCGACGACCATATGGAGAAAATGAACATCATTATTATGGTTACGGGTTCGATGGTAGGCTTTGCCTATATGATGGAATTCTTTATTGCTTGGTATAGTGGGGTGGAATACGAAAAAGCCATCTTCATTTTACGTGCAACCGGACCTTATGCATGGGCCTACTGGATTATGATGGCTTGTAACGTGATCTCTCCTCAGTTTTTCTGGAGTAAAAAACTCCGCACCAACGTGACCTTCACTTTTATCATTTCGATTGTGGTAAATATTGGAATGTGGTTCGAGCGATTTGTAATTACCGTTACCTCGCTTGCCAATGACTACCTTCCTTCGTCTTGGGATTATTATTCACCCACCATATGGGATGCTCTTACCTACATTGGAACCTTTGGACTCTTCGGAACCATGTTCCTATTGTTCCTTCGTTTCTTGCCGATGATTGCTATCGCAGAGGTGAAAGCCGTACTTCCACAGGCCGACCCACATAACTACGATGATAATGGAAACTATCACCCACCCAAGGAAGAAATTCCCTCACAAGTGGTAGTGGCTAAATCTAAAAACGCTTAATACACCGAATCCTATGTCTGCTGAAAATAAAAAGATGTACGGAATTCTCGCTGAGTTCAACAATCCAA
>CAKZLH010000012.1 GCA_937125285.1 uncultured Balneolaceae bacterium
ATTGCTTACGAGGCTATTCATGTGAAACTGTTCAAGATCATTGATGAGATGAAAAAAAACTATCAACATTTTGAACTCATCTTGGCTGGTGGCGTGGTCATTAACACCGATTGGACCATCGAAGACTATTTCGATCTCCGAAACCTAGAATTTATTCGCTTCTAGTTAGCCCAAAGCGTCTTTCACCCTTGGTGCAACTTCTTTACCTAATAATTCTATGGCATTCACCATCTGCTCATGCGAGAGATGAGCTACGTTCATATGGAAGCGGAACTCCGCTAATCCACCTAAAGCTTTTGAGTGTCTCACTATTTTCTGGGCCACTTCTTCGGGATTCCCCACCACCAGAGCTCCCAGCTCATCGGACTGAGCATCATAATTTCGGCGAGTCACAGGCCCACCCCAACCGCGCTCTTTCCCGATTTGGGTGAACG
The DNA here is from genome assembly GCA_937125285.1 of uncultured Balneolaceae bacterium. Classification (GTDB taxonomy): domain Bacteria; phylum Bacteroidota; class Rhodothermia; order Balneolales; family Balneolaceae; genus UBA1275. The sequence continues at coordinate 435 of CAKZLH010000012.1, forward strand.
TCTTCGCATAGCCTGGAAAAAACTCATCATGGGCCGTTGACGAATCCTGAGAAACATAACCCAAAGAGTGAACAGCCACTTTTAACTTTTCCCTAGGATGGCCCGCCTCTTCACCCGACCGATAATACAAATCTACCAACGGTTTGAACCGATGTGTTTGGCCGCCAATAATAGCAATCATCAGTGGAAGTCCTAGTCGACCGGCCCGTGCAAAAGACGCCGGTGTTCCCCCCACCCCTATATAGATGGGGACTTCGGGTTGAAAGGGTCGCGGATATACGCCTTGTCCTGTAAGAGCAGGCCGAAAACGACCTTGCCAGGTCACTTTTTCCTCGGCTCTTAGCTGGAGTAAAAGCTCGAGTTTTTCTTCAAACAGATCATCATAATCTTGAAAACTTAAGCCGAATAAAGGAAAGGCTTCAGAGAATGAACCCCGCCCTGCCACCAAGCCAGCGCGACCTTTTGAAATTATATCGAGGGTAGCCAGTTGCTGAAATACCCGAACGGGATCTTGAGCACTGAGTACGGTGACCGCGCTGAGCAACTCTATTTTTGAGGTTCGAGCGGCCGCAGCGGCCAGTATAGTAAGAGGAGAACTATCCAAATACTCGGGACGGTGATGCTCTCCCAAACCAAATACATCCAAACCTACTTCCTCCATTAATTCGATTCGGTTAAGTAAGTGCTCTATGGTTTCGGCACGTTGTAAGGGGGTACTGGATTGACCATGCTCGCCTTGTACAGCAGCGAAGCTATCGATTCCTATTTTCATGGGTTAAAAATCTAAATGTAAATTAACTGAAGGTACCCAAGCCTACTGGCTGAGGTCTTTCTTGATGAATAGTCTGAATAGTTTGTTTAAAACAATATACACATAAATTAGTTTAATGTTAAACTAATTATTCTTCATAGCCTGTCATTTCAATGAATCCTGTCCCAGAAACCTCTTCACCTCTCATTTGGCCAGATACGCCTAAATTACCTTCAAAATACTGCACCGATACCCGCATTTCCTGATCTTCGAACAGCGTACCTAGGGCTAGGTTTATATTGAGCTCCGGTATTTCGAGCGTCCAGCGCTTAGGGTAGCGAGATCCTGAATGCGGACTTAGCCAATACTCGAGTACATCTAGCTTTACTTCCAACTCTTCCAGATCAATGGTATTGCCCAAAGGATCGACTAAAGTCCCCGTGGTTTGAGGTTTTTGGCTCGCATCGGCATTTCGAATCTGATAATACATGAGATCGTATCCATTGGAAAGTTGAACAGAGAACCAATCCCAGCCCGTTTGACCCGAATCTAAAGCCGAGGTACTCCATTCATGATCCATCCAAGAATTACCGGATACCTTATACCTATTTCCATCTTTCACAATTTCGCCCTGGGTTTCCATTCGAGTGAATGATATGTAATAGGATGCATTTCCACTGTCGGCTCCCTTTTGATCATAGCCTTGTTCGCCGTGGAAGATCAGGGGCTTTTTGGGTTCAACCCGAACATCGATGCTTGTACCATCTTCCATCTGTCCATAGAGACGAACCGGAAAATTCGTTTCATCCGAGCCTGCATCATTAATTCGGGCGATCTCCCAATTTTCCAACCAAATGCGATAGGGTTCAATCTGCGCACCTGCCAAGCCTGCGGCTCCTCGACTAAATCGCTCTTCGAAGACATGGTCTTTTTCTTGCACATCGGAAATCGCAAAGTGACCTAGATAGAGTTGATCGGTGTTCCATCCGGCAGAGTTCCATCCGTCGGTATTCTCAGGTTCAGTGGTGGCTTTTGGCGGATTTAGTTGATTCCTAAAAATGGTAAACTGATACCCAAATTGTCGGCCCTCTTCTGTGAAAAGATTGCCTGTATAATACCACCATTCAGTTTTATAGCCAGGATGTGCGGCATGATCGTCTGGAAACACAAATTCGCGCACTCCAGAGGCTTGAAGATAGCCTTCTTGATTTCCACCAGTCATGGCTTCTGCCACCGAAACCGTGGCTTTTATTTCTGGTTCCGGCTCTGAAAATAGGTACCACCCAAAAAGTACGGCAACTATGAGGGGGATAGTGATGATATGACCAAAGGATAGCTTCATAATATTTTATTCGCTTCGTAAGGCCTCTGCAGGATTTGCTTGTGCCATTTTTATTGATGGATAGATGCCCGCCAACAATGCCGCCAAGATGGCAAGGCCGGTGGCCTGAATCAAAAGGGTAGGGCTAACCAAGAAATCTAAGGTCCATCCAAACGACCGGAGGTTAATCACATACACCAATACATAGGATATGATGACCCCAAGAGGCAGGGACAACAAGCCGGAAATCACTCCCATTATCCCTGTTTGCATGATCACATAGTTCCAAAGTTGAGCAGGCGTCATACCATTAGCGCGCAGAACGGCATGCTCTTTTGCCCGCTCTAATTGCAAGGCCATAAGGGAACTCAAAATCCCTACAAATGCCACTACAATCGCCAGCAATCGCAACACATAGGTCACGGTAAAGGTACGATCGAAAATTTCAATCGAAGCTTCTCTAAGTCCTCGGTTCGAACGAATGAATACCTCTTGAAGTCCTTGCGCACGATCTCGCAAACGCTCTACTAAGATATCCACCTCGGTGCCCTCGGAAGCATAAAGGGCTAAGCCCGAAATAGCGCGATTGTCATAAAATCGATTATACACCTCTCGATTCATCGTTATGGAACCAATATCAGAGGCATAATCGTAGTAAATGGCCTGTATTAAAAATTCATGTAAGCCTTTATCGGTTTGAAGCCAAAGGGTATCCCCCATCATCACCCCTTTGCGATAGGCATATACCTCAGAAACCATGACCACTTGCTCATCGGTAAATCGATCCCAAAAACCTTCTTCTAAGCGTTGAATTTCATAGGTATTTTGGGCAAGAGCCCCAAGTGAGGTGGTCACCAAATTTGAGGGGCCGTAGTTGGTCGTTACCGTTTCGCTATACACGGAATGAACCCGATCTACCCCCTCAGTTTCTTGAAGGGTCTGAACCAGTTCTGGCAGCAATTCAGCGTCGGCAAAACGAGCGACCGAACTTGGAGGCTGTACGTAGATATCGGCCTGTAACTGTGATTCTAACCATGAAACCACCGTTACCCGAAAGCTATCTACCATGACCCCTACGCCCACGGTGGAAGCAACCGCCACTACCAAGGCAGCCACCGGAATTGAAGTACGACTCAATTCACTAAGCATTCCCTGTACCGACATTGTGCCAATGATTCCGTTCAACCTGCCCAAAAGAGGACGAAGTAGGAAGCCTAAACCAACCATACAAGCCGGAATGATTAACGAAAAACCTAGAATAACCAACAAAAGTGATAGATAAGCGACAATAATTCCTCCATTGGGCAGCAGCAACAGACTGGCGCCTATCAGGCCAATGATGATCCCCCCCACCGTCAACGCCGGCAACCTCTCGCTCAACCTTGATTCACGGTTAGAGCGCCGAAGTACCGTGGTCACCTGCGCTTGGGAGGCCTCCCTCGCCGGCCAGTAAGCAGCCAGTAGAGTAGCCCCTAACCCGAGTAATGAGGCCTTCAGTATAGGTCCAGGCTCAATAGCCAAATCTTGCACCGATAGCACAAAATACAAATCATTGATAGACTGGGTAACTAGCTTAACCAATAGCTGAGCAAGCGCGATACCCGAGGCAATACCTGCTATAGTACCAATTAAGCCAATGAGTACCGCTTCTTTCAAAATCATCGATAAAATTTCGGCCTTAGTCACCCCCAGCGCTCGAAGCCGCCCAATGAGTGGAAGCCTTTGTACCACCGAAAACGTCATGGTGTTGTATATCAAAAACATTCCCACCAGCAACGCTAGCAAACTCAACGCCTGTAAATTAAGCTCGAATGCTCGAGTCATCTGACTTAGGGTTTCCGATGTTGAACCTGCATCCTGCAACAACACTCCCTCGGGCAGTACCGCTTCTATAGAGGCCATCGCTGTGGTCGAAGGCAGAACAAGATCAATCCGGGAAAGTTTAGTCGGCATATCGAAAAGACGCTGAGCTGTGGCAATATCTACCACCAATACACTCTCTAAGGCTTGTTCTGTGCGCTGGTTTTCCACCTCAATAGTGCCGATGAGCTTTACCGGGAAAACCACCCCGCCAACGGAAACATCAAGCGTATCATTAAGACCAAGCCCCAACTCCTGTTGAACGGGTTTTGTGAGCAAGCCACTTGGAATTCCCCCGATAAAACCAGCTAAATCCAAACCGCTTTCCTGACTGGAAAAATCTCGGAATGGACCTTCCGCAATAGGATCTACTCCTAAGATCTGGAAGCTTCTGCTTAATCCCTCCAAGCGACCATACCCTTCAATAACAGGTGCGATAGTACGAAATCCATGTTCTACTCGCAGGTTTCTATAGACCTTCTCATCCAATTCCTCGCCTGCCCCCACGATCTGATGGGTGGCTTTTCCGGCGATGGCTTCGGCCGAGATAGAAAAGGCACGTTGCGCCGAACTATTAGATAAATCGATAGAAACCACCATCGCCACTCCCAAGGCCACCCCAAGAATGGATAGTGCAAATTGCCAGGGATGCTGCACTAAAAATCGTACACTCGAAACCCAAAGTAAATCTTCCGGTTTGGTTCGCATAGATTCGATTATAGGGTTTCTAAAGGTTCATGCAGTTGACCTTCTCTGAGCTCAAGTACCCGATCGGCAATTTGACCCATCTCGCGATCATGAGTCGCAATAATCATGGTGCGATTATTTTTTCGAACCAAATCGGCTAACATAGATAAGATGGAAGCGCCCGTTTTGTAATCTAAGTTTCCGGTGGGTTCATCGGCCAGAATAAACGATGGCTCGTGGGCGAGGGCTCGCGCAATGGCCACTCGTTGTTGCTCCCCACCCGAGAGGCGGTCGGGATAGCTGTTTTTACGGTCCTCTAACCCAACTTCGGAAAGAAAGTGCATGGCTAATGCTTCACTTTTCGAATCCATGGACCCTTTAAGCCGTAAGGGTAGCATTACATTCTCAAAAGCGGTAAGGGTCGAAATAAGGTTAAACGACTGGAAAACAAAGCCAATCTGATTTCTACGAAAAAGTGTGCGCTCTTTTTCGCTAAGCGCGGCAATATCGGTGCCATTGATGAGGACTTGACCAGCATCTGGTCGGTCTATTCCACTTAACAAATTAAGAAGGGTGCTTTTGCCCGATCCAGAACGTCCCAAGAGTACCAGCATCTGCCCCTCGGAAACTTCCAGCGCTAAGTCGCGGAGCACCTGTCTTTGTTTACTCCCTTCGTCGTAACTTTTGTTAAGATTTTTAAGTTCTACAATGTTGGTACTGGCCATTTTTAAAGCCCAAAAAGCGTAAGTGAAGGTTTCCACACTCATCCTTCAGGCATAAAGTGTGTAGCGTCTCTGATGAGCTATATTAAACTAAGGTGGGGCGGGATTGGTTCCACTTTTTTGAATACTTAAGGTTAAATGCTCATTTACCAACGATCGGTTCGAAACGGAACAGCAGGTAGCCCCTCCTTGTTGTAGAGAGCCACTGCCGGATTGTCTGCCCAACCATAGCGGATAGCCACGGGCTGTGGTACTTCCGGAGCTGAAAGGATCACCCGATCCCCCTCAATAACGGCATCTGCCCAATAGAATTTTTGATCCTCCCCTGCGAGGGCAAAACCTACAAGCTCGTCAAAGTTTTTCTGCATTAACCCCTTACCCACATGGTCGAAACTCACTTCCACTTTATTCTCTTTAATAACATGACCTCGGTACATAGGGCCACTGTATATGATATTCTCACCATACACCAAATGCTTCGCTTGCAACCACAAACGCAAACCCACATCCTGTTTATTTCGGGGATGAATATCTGCGGCATCCCCGATATCAATCGCCGTAGCCATTCCCGTATTGGTTAGGGTCAAGGTCTGAGCTTGAGCTTCCTGCAATTTTGCCCAATCAGAATCGGTGGGATAATCATAACGCTGCTGATAATTGGCAAGCTGCACATACATGAATGGAAACGGCCCCTGGTTCCATCTCACTCTCCATTCGTCAATCAAGGCCATAAATAAATCTTTGTAATATTGATTTTTGTTCACATTACTTTCGCCCTGATACCAGATAGCTCCATTAATCGTATATCCGGCAACAGGATTGATCATCGCGTTGAATAATGTTCCAGGACTATGCTCATATCGAACCACTTTTGGATACGGGGGTTCAATTCTATTGTTGAATTTCCAAGTTCCTTCCAGATTAATTTTCTGATCACCAACCTGAATCCACATAGCACCCGATGCACCAAAAAAAGCGTCATTACTCCAATCTTCCACGGTTCGAATGGCAATCACGTTTTTTCCTTTTTTCAGATGGCTCTTGTCGATGTCCAGTACTTTGGGGTCATCGGACCATATTTTAGAATGCACTTGTATTCCATTGATAAATACAACCGTCCATTTACCATCATGTCCAAAACTAAGTTTGGCATCGGCTAGGTTATCCAGTGTGAAGCTTTTGCGGAGGTAGATAAAATCCTGCATGGATTCATTATTCGGTAGACGTATTTCTTCCCAGGAGGAATCATCGTACTCGAACAAATGGGCCCCATATTTAAGGAACTCCTGAGTATCCTCAACTTGCTGATATTTTACCGCATTATTTCTGTCATTTTCAGCGAAAAGGGTTGGCCAATCGGTCTCCGGATTGTTAAATGTGTAGGCAGCTTCTTCGTATCCTTTCACAGAAATAAGTCGGTTAGTTGGAACCCATGACTCTGCCGGTGTTCCTCCCCAATTATCGTCTATAATTCCAACTGGAACACCTTTTTCTAAGTGATTACGTTTAGCAAAAAACCAGGCTACAGCAGAGAAATTTTTCACATGTTCTGGGTTTGCTTCTTTCCATTCGCCGGAATCAAGATCATCCAAAGGAACCACTGATAATTTTCGAGCCACTTTAAAAAAACGGATTTCTGGATAGTTTGAATCGGCAATTTCAGCATCCATATGGTCGATATTAGAACCTACGACCCATTCCATGTTACTTTGTCCACCAGCCATCCAGACATCCCCGAAATACACATCATTTAGTATCTTCTCGCCACTGCCTTTTATGGTGATTGTATGTGCCCCCCCAGCATTTTGCTTGGGCAGATACGCCTCCCATCTTCCTTGGGCATCCGTGACCGTGCTAATGACTACATCATCCATCGAGATGGTGATTTTTCCATTCGCTCTATCCCACCCCCATAAACGAACCGGTACTTCTCGTTGAAGCACCATATGATCGCTAAAAATTCTTGGCACCTTAAATTCTTGGGCTGAAAGAATTCCATTCATCATTAAAAACAACATAAAGGACAGGATGGTACGTCTCATAATTGCACTCAATTTTAGGTTGGTTTATTTATAGTACATGGAATTAAAAGAAAAGTCTATGGACATCATCCTAACCTAGAAATCTTTCCTAATTTTTGATTAGGTCATGAAAAAAAATATTCCTTATCTTACATATCTATTGAGATTTGGGATTAGCTTTAGTTCATTTGAATTAAGTAAATCGAACACCTTTTCTCAAAAATGCACCCGTAGCTCAACTGGATAGAGTACCTGACTACGAATTTGTGCCTCCCTCCCAAAACATTTTTTAAAATAAGCCCACAAGCACTAAAAAACGAGCTTTTGGGCTTTTTAATTTCCCTATCTTCCCTCAAGTGGGTACATTTGAGGGTACAAATTATAGGAGGCAGAATGGCCACATTAAGAGAAAGAAATGGTAATTATTCGATTCGATTTGTTCAGACAAAAGATGGAAAAAAAGAGTCTTGTCAATTCTCCTTAAGGACTAATAGGAAGAAAATTGCAGAGAAGCTACAACGTCGTTTAGAAATCGATCAGGAATCAGGTGCAGTTGATGTCTTCAACAATTTCGATTTCCTTTCCTGGAGGGATGGGGCACCAAAAGTAGAGTCTTTACCCCAAAAGCGTTTGCTCTCTAAAAGCATAGAAGAATTTATTGCCGATAGAACAGACATGGGTCAAAAGAGCCGTGATAACTACAAGCAGTTATTGAATGCTTTTAATAATAATGTCGGAATTACAATGCTTACTGAATTGATCCAGAAAAGGGATGTTCAGGATTATTGCTTTCGGGATGACATCAGTGTAAGTACTCAAAATAATTACCTTGCACACCTTAAAACGTTTTTTAAATGGGTGGAATCAAATGGTCATGGAACAGATGTGACTAAAGGGATTCGAAGAAAGAATGTACCGGAGAATCTGAAAGATCAAATTATTGCTTCAGATAAACTTGAAACCATTATTACTAAACATCAGCAACACATCTCAAGAAAAACTACTGACGGGTTTATTCTTTCAGACAGTCGGAAGCAATTGTGGTTTGAGCCTCTAGTTAGGTTTGCTTTTAAAACAGGCCTAAGAAAATCCGAAATTCTGAAGCTAAAATGGAAACATTTGGACATAAATAACAACCTAATTACTGTCGTAGCAGGAAAAGGTGGAAAATCCAGAACTGTGATTTTTGATAATGAAATTAAGTTGTTATTAAAGGCTTGGAAGCAGAAAGTAAACAGTGAAGATGATCGATTCGTTTTTGAATCACCTAAATCAACTGTGGAAAAATCTAAACAAATGGCTAGTAAAACTCCTTCCGATAATTTCAAAACATTTGTTGTAAATGCGGGGTTAGGTAACTATATCCATTTTCATAGCTTGAGACACACTGCTGCAACAAATTATTTGAAGGCAGGATACAACCTTTATGAAGTTCAAAAATTGATGGGACATTCTTCGATTTCAGTTACGGAGCGTTATCTTCACTTGGTTCCAAATGATCTAAGAGAAAAAGCTGAAAGACTTGGGCTATTAGAATGAAAATATTAGAAGGATACAAATCAGTAAGTGATAAAGACAACAATTTGTTATATGCAGCCAATTTTCGTCGTTTACCAGAAAATAGGATTGGGCACATAAAGAGAGCTATTTACAAAGCTTACACATCGTATCCATCTAATCAACAAAATTGGAGAAATTATTTATTCTTAATTGGCAACATCGTTTTTAGATATCAGGAATTAAGAAGCACCATTAGAAAGAGTTACGATCTTTCTAAATTTGACGAAGAAATAGAACTGAATATTACTGGCAAAATTGAATTAGCTAATGAAGTACTAAATGCAGCCAATCTGATTTTAAAATCTATGCCTTACCCTAAAATTTCTGGCTTTGATCCTAACACTGGAACTCATAATCCAGAATTTGTTGAAATTGATATAACTGTCGATTCTAAAATCAACGCTTTTCCAACTACAATTGAACTTTTTTGGGAATTATTCGGAGTTATAACTGAAAATCAAGTGCATGTAAATGATAATAGGATCTATTTACTCATCCATTATTTAAATTTTGAGGGTATTGAGATGGAGCAATATTTCAATATGATTGAACCAGCTGCTTTTGCTAGCCTGGTTCATAGAATATATATTGACATTTTGAACGAACTCACGAGTCATCAAACTTTTCATGCTTTTATTCCCGTCGCAAATATTTCTGATGCAGTCCTGCATTTCAAATATAATACGTTAAAGGTAAAGCACTATTCGGATGCACAAATAGCATATGAAATCGCTAATTCATATATAAATATGCATACTAACGAACTATTCCTTTACAAGTCAATTAAAGCAAATCTTGATAGAGAGGGTAATAACTAATTTTTCTGGTTTAGCACTAAACAATTGAGCTATTTACATCAACAAATATAGCGTTAGAGATTAACATACACGCTATATAGCCAATCTATACCACCAAGGTCAGAGGACCATTACATGTTCTCTGCGATTCTTGATAGTCAAGAGTATCGCGCTTAATCTTAAAAAATGAGGCGCATATCAAAGCGAACATTTCATTTAAATCAAAGTTTATCACCGCCCAGCAGGCCGAGATGATCTACGGAGTCAAAGCAAAGACTCTCTTAAACCGAAGCGGACTGGACGCTGGCGATGTACGATATATCCCATCGCTAAAACTAAAAGGTGGAACACGCAAATACTTCGAGCGAAAACTGCTCGACCGGCTATTCATTATTAATGAGGTAGATCGATGAGTAAAGATCTTCGAATTATTAGCGCCTCTGACCTGTTCAGAAAAAATATCCCTGAACTAAAGTATAATATTCAGCATTTAGTAGTTCCGGGATTAACCATTTTAGCTGCTGCCCCAAAAGTGGGTAAATCATATCTCATTTGCTATCTAGGGTATTGCATGGCCACTGGTCAGAAGGCTTTTGCAAAACTCAGCACCCGAAAAAGTAAGGTATTGTTTTTAGCCCTGGAAGATAATGAGCGAAGACTACAAGCCAGGTTGGCTGAAATAGCAAATGCCAGTCTTCTTGGAGCTGTGAATATTCCAGAAAACCTGCATTTAGTAACCTCTCTCGGAGAAAATAAGGATAGCATTCAGGTTATCAAGAGGCTTATTAACAAAGAAGGTTATGAAGTAGTCATTATTGATATCCTTCAGCGAATTGCGAAACCAGAAGAAACAGGTAGCTATAAAAAGGAATACACCTTAGTAAAACGGCTAAAAGAGCTTGCTGACAATACAAAAACTTCGATTATTGCGGTTCACCATACAAATAAGAGGTACTCGAAGGCTGCCTTAGATGCTATTTCGGGAACAAGAGGTCTCGTTGGAGCCTGTGACAATGTGCTCTTGCTATCCCGAGAAAGTGAGGAAAGCTTATCGAGTCGTCGGGGAGTCCTCAAGATGAATATCCAGGGACGAGACCTCGACAGTAACTGCTTTTACCTAGAGTACGGAACTAAGGAAGGGTTTTATACCCTCTCAGAGGAAGAACCAATCCGTGAAACTAAAAATGAGAAAATGGAACAGGCTTGGCAGCTCAGCCAAGAGGGGTATAAACAGGATGAAATAGCCAAACTAATGGGAAATATCAGTCAAGGATATGTGAGTAGACTCCTTAAGGAAAAGAAGGCTCTCCTTGACAAAAAAAAGAACCAAGACGATGCCGAAGATACCGAACAATAAGATTATTCATAACAACCCACCCTTTTTTATGGGTTGAAAAAAAAGGAGTAGACAGGAATGAATAAAACCAAGAATAAGCATTATATGACCTTTGAGCTTTTTGAGAAGGATTATGAAGTATTACATACTCATGCCCGTCTCGCAGCTGAATCAGGCAGCATGAGTGGAAGTTCAGCTAAGAAGTTCGAACTTGAAGCCCGGTATATAACGTCACAAATTTCTCAATTGTATGACTATTTCATTGAAGACAATGGTATTTATCTAACAGACCACGGAGGACGCAGCTATGGCCAAAATGTGGAAAAGCGTGTATTTAAGTTAAGCCTACCTACTCATATCGCTGAGAGATATTATCATTTACAGCATCGATATGACAGAGGTTGGGTCCTAAATGCACTGATCAATATTTATGAACATCGTCAGAACGCAATTGAACAAAGAGACCCAACCATAAATACCTCAGGATTTCGAAACTTCCGGTATCCTTTCAATCCTAAGGAATGGGGATTCTCCTATCTAGGTTGTACAGAAAGAGGTATCTATAAAGGATATCATATTGATGTAAAGGAACCTATTTTGAGAACTGTAGAGAAATATTTACGGCTAACTGAAATTGCAGACTAGTTAAAAATGATGGCTACTCTCCAACAAGTAGCCACTTTTTTTGACAAAATTTCAAATTCACTTGACAAATCCCACGTAGTGTAATAGAATTAATATAGATGTGTGAACATCAGATAAGAAGAATCCATTTCAACAAAAAAATAAAGTCAGGAGAGCAAATGCAAAAGCATCCGATACAAGTAAACAAAATACATGCTGGCCCAAGAGGCTGAAGTAAAAAACTCATCGAAATACACGGCGAACAAGCCGTTTATAATTATTGGTACACCCATGGCAATAGAAAAACTGCGGAATACTTTGGGGTTACCCCATGGGTCATTTCACATTGTGTGAGAAAATATCTTTGAACCCGTCCTTTAGAAAATGCGACTAACATCTTATGGGGTATAGCTCGTGGTACTATTACACCTAAACAATACCCTCATTTAACCTTTACCCTACCGGGTAATTTCTTCGGGCCTAGTAATGATGAAGCGGTACAACGCTTTGCCTATTACCTGCTCAAGAAGGAAACCTTTATAGGCTGGTGCTTACTAAACTCATGGCATACCTATTGCAATAGTATCTTTATGTGGATGCGAGGAGATAAAAAGATGGACTGGGTAGAGAGTTATGATGATCTCATACAAGCCATGAAAGAGGATAAGTCAGGGTATTTCACACCAAGGCATTTCAATAAGGTTGATCAAGTATATACATACTATTTGAAACGCGAAACTGGTTTTCATTATACAATCCCGGTAGACAGCCAGAAGACCCCTTAAAAAAACAAAACTATATAATGAGCCAATTTCCAAAATGGAGATTGGTTTCATTAAAGTATCCAATAAATAATAACAAGAGAGAACAACTTATGAACATTGAACTCAGTGCTAATACCCGCACTTTTACCAGAAAACCAGACAAACACGAAGCAGCTCAAATTTCTTCAGACTTAATAAAAGGATCTGTAGAACACATTGAAGAGCTGATCCAAGATATTGAGCAAGGTATCACCTGAAGTCCTTCCGTGTTCAATGGAACTCGCTCAAATGCAAACTGGATTGGTCAAAACATACTGGCCTTAGACTTCGATGGCGGGATTACACCCGAAGAGGCGATCAAACGAATGCAAGCTTATGAGATTACGCCAAATGCTTGGTATCCCACTTTTAGCGATACGCCAGCTAAACGTAAGTTTAGGCTCCTATTTGTACTGGATACCTTTATAACCGACATAGAAGCCCGTAGCTATCTTATGGACGGACTAATAGCGATGTACCCGGAGGCAGATAAAGCTTGTAAGAATCCTGCTCATATCTTCTATGGGACGAATAAAAAGGGACAGGTTCTGAATTCAAAAGCGATCTCAATGGATCTCTTTCATACTGTATTGGATTCGGATAAACTAAAAAATGGTGGGAGACCCAGAAAAATTAATACAAAGCATCCTGGAGTTAAGTTTCTTAGAAAAGATGGCTTTTCACGTTCCTCCTATAGTAATACTATAGAAGCAACGTCTAAAACCACCCACCAATTAAAGGAAGAATATTTTGATAAACTTCTGAGAAATAAAAATAGTAAAGCGATTGATTGGGATAAGCTTCAATCGAGAGTAAAGATCTTTTATGATTTCATGAATTCGGAAGAGCGATTATCTTATGAACAATTAGTAGGGTTAGCACAAAATTTAGTTTGGCTTAAAGGAGGGCAACAACTTTACGAAGAACGGCTTGAAGCCTTTAATAAAACTCATACGGGAGATAATCCATACCCTGACGATGGCCGGTTCGGATTAGTTAAAGATTTTCTCCGATACAATAAAGATCTTGAGACAGCCTATTATCCCCAGAGACTGGATACCTTTTCCCCTTACACAAGCGATCATCGGTACCGTAATTTGATTACCGCTGAGCGTGATTTATTAGATGGCATTGAGCAAATTGAACCCATTCAGCGAATGTCTTTGAGGCATGCACAGGACTACTTCAACTATGAATTCGATCAAGTAATGGATGAGCTGGATAATGACATCGTGATTTTTAAACTCCCTACCGGATTCGGAAAAACGCGACGCATTAAAAACCTCGATGAAGTCACGCTAGCCTTCCCAACCAATAAACTTAAGCGAGAAGTATATGATGATCGGGAGGATACAAGAACTGCCATAATTACGCCTGAGTTTCCGGTATTTAACGACGCCCAGCTAAATTTAAATTTCTCCAGGCTATACTCGGCAGGATTCACAAAACAGGTTCATAAAATACTACATGAGCTAACCAAAGGGTTCGGTTGTAGCCCCGAAGATCAGGCTATTGCACAAGCCTACGTCAATCAAAATAGGGCCGCTCAAGAGTCTGTAAAGAGTATTTTCACAACCCATAGCCGGGCGATTCATACTTCGTTCAGCCATGATACCATTATCTTTGACGAGGATCCTCTACCTCTGATCCTAGATGTGGATACTCTAAAAATTGCAGACCTAAAAAGGATCAAAAAGAAAAGTAGGTCACGGCTTTTTGGACGCTACACTACGCAGTTGATTGAACTACAACGCTTTTTAGAACTTGTGGAAGAAGGTGAAATATTGACTCTTCCTGAAGAGTTCAACATCGATATTTCCAATGAATGGATGCTCTTTATGCAAACAGAAGGCATTGAAACCAATATCATGAAGTTTCTTAACTGTGCTTATTTCTACAAGGATGAAAATGACCGGGATCTGATTCACTTTATTCGAAAGGAAGAACTACCAACCGATAAAAAGATCATCATTATGAGCGCTACCATTCCAGTGGAAATCTATAAGGAGCTATACGGTGAGCGTGTTCGCGTTATTGATATTTCAGATGTGACTCATACAGGGACCATTACCCAGCATGTTAGATACTCCTATTCCCGGAATTCGTTAGCTCAGCGGTTAGACCAGATAAAAGAAAAACTACCTGATCGTCCTACGATCACTTTCAAAAGTTTCCATGAGCAAATTGAAGGGGCATCTTCAGATATGTGGTTTGGAAACTGCTCGGGCTATAACCAGTACACGGGTACTTCCATTAACGTGTTAGGCACGCCTCATAAAAACAATGCACAGTATCTGCTCATTGGAAAAGTCTTGGGATACAATGTGGATCAATTTAATCGGGAATTTCGGATGCAAATTGTGATTTGAGGAGGATTCAGATTCAACTTCAATACCTTTGACAACAAACGCCTTCAAAGCATTCAACTCAGTCTTATTGAAAGCGAACTCATACAGGCAGCTGGAAGAGCCCGAGCATTGCGCGAAAACGTAGAAGTCGATATCTACGCTAACCTGCCCCTCAGAATTACCCAACACTTTGTGAATGACTAAACAATGAATGGCCATTTCTTATGAATGAAGTGGCCTTTTCGGGGTAGTTAATTTAGATCTTAAGGTTTAAGGTTCCATAACCTACCCCCGTCCTGCTATATAACCACACCTCCAACCCGAGTTAATTTTGCCCCAGGAAATAAAGCCTTTTTCAATAGAGAATCGGATTCTGAAATATTTTTTTTAAAAAAATTTAAGTGGCCTTATAAGGCTTTTTGAGGCTAAAAAAGAGAGCTTAGCTCTCTTTCATCAGCCCTTCTTCTCTAAATGACAAATACGAGTCCTTAGTGAGAATTATGTGGTCATCGACAGATATCTGAAATAGCTTCAGCCCTTTCATGAGTCGAACAGTGAGATTTAAATCACTGGCTGATTCTTCAAGCTTTCCCGAAGGGTGATTATGCGCGAGAACTACACTCGTGGCGTTTCCCAGCAAAACGACTTGTGCAACGGAAGCGGTATCTACTAAGGTAGCATTTTTGGTTCCTTGAGAGATTTGAGACCATCCTAAAACTCTTCTTGCGGCATTTAACATCACGATGATAAAGACTTCGTGTAATTCTAAAACCTCTTCATCAAAGATCGTCCTCAGGTAAGTTTCAGCCTCCACAGGTGTGCTTATTTTAGGCCGTTCGTCATACGCGACTTCGGTTTTATATCGAAGTGATACTTCAGCTACTTGGTGCATTGTGGTAAGATTTAGTTATGAGTTATGAAAGCCTATTGACCTTCACTGTTCTTATACCTTATTCCGCCCCCCTTTTTGGTATAAGAGTAATGAGAATAATCTCATTAACTCTTAATCCAACTCTTATGAACCTAGAACCTTTTTGCTTTCCTGTAACCCAGCGAGTGGTTGCTGTGGACGACCAGCAATCCCCAATCATAAATCTGGAAAATCCGGATACCTTTCTTTCCAATGGCTACAAAGCCATCGTCCGTGAGGATACCAACGAGGTTATTTCCATTGTGAAAGACACGTACAAGATTGTGACCAATTCTGACCTAATTGATGCCCTGCTTCGTCAACTGGCAACGTGTGGCCATAGCTTCAAAATTGATCCGTCTCACTCCTTCGTGAGTAATGAAAGAATGAGGCTTCAGATCACTTTCCCAGAATTACGACTTCGAGATAGGGAATCTGACATTGCCTTGTCTGCCTTCATTCATAACTCTTATGACCAAAGTGAGGGTGTCCGTTTTTATTTCGGTGCTATTCGTGCAATCTGCTCCAATGGAATAGTGTTTGGGACTGTGCTCAGCAAATACTATTCCCGCCATACAAAAGGGTTCTCCTTTGAGAACTTGGGCGAAAAATTGGCTGAGGCCCGAGTATACTTTCCTGAGATTCAGGAGCGTATTAACCGGCTCGAAGCCCTTCGGGTGGATGAACAGCTGGTCGAGAATGTTTCTGAGAAGATCTCTAAGCGATTAGCGGAGCAAGCGATAGCCGAGGAAGAAATCGGTCGTATCACTCAATGGCAGCTTCTCAATAGGTTGACCAACCGAATCTCTCACGAGATGGAGCCTCACCTGCAAGCCCGGTATCAGGATAAAGTATCTAAGGTCTTCGCGTTATGAATATCTACTTCATGCTTTTAAAAGCCCTAATACGAGAAATCATCAAAGATGCCATTGATTCACTTGCTGCTTTTTTCCGGCAGTTACTAAGAGTGCTTTTCTTTGGAGAACAGCCCTGGCAACCACAACATGAACCCATGTATGAAGAGCCTTCCGAGTAATCGGAGGGCTTTTTTATTTCTACTAACTCTAATCCAATATCTATGACAAAACTCTTAGACAATATCCCAACCAAAGAATGGGTGCATTTTCGAAGAAATTTTTTGGGCGGAAGCGAAATCTGCTCAGCCTTAGGAAAATCGAAGTATCAAACTCCCCTTCAACTATGGATGATTAAAACCGGGCGCATGGAACCGCAAGGTTCTACTCCGATCACAGAGCTAGGACATATACTAGAACCAGTAATTGCAGAAAAATTCTGTCAGACCACCGGCCTGAAAGTCCGCAATATCTCAGATGCTTATGAACATCCGGATTATAGCTTTCTTCGCGGAAACATCGACCGTCAAATCATATCCTCTGAACTTCATGATTCACCCGGTGTACTCGAAATAAAGAGCACCAGTTCTATGCGTCTAAAAAGCGAGGAGAACCTGTATCCCCTTAGCTGGGAGTATCAGATTCAGTGGTACATGTTTCTGACTCAGTATAAGTACAGTTACCTCGCCATAATGGAAAGAGACACCGGTTTCTTTCATGAGCCGATACTTATCCTTCGTAATCAGGAGCTGATTGATGAGCTTTTTGAAAAAGCGGTGGCATGGTGGAACCGGCATATTATTGCCAATATACCACCTGACCCTACCACAGATACTGATATGCTTTTACTCTACCCTGACAGCATGGAGGGTAAAACTCTTGAGGCTACTCCTAAAGCCTATGGCTATTACACCGAGCTAAAAGGGGTACGAGATCGTATTTCCGATCTGGAGAAAATGGACGAGCATCTTCGCATAAAGCTCAAACAGGTTCTTGGAGATTCTGAGCAGTTATTATGTGGAGGTAAGAAACTGATTAGCTGGAAAAACTCAACCCAGAATAGATTGGATACAACTGCATTCAAGAAGGCTCACCCCGAGCTGTACAAACAATTCTTAAACCAAATAACAACACGACGGTTTACCGTCAATTAACTACTGGAGGCAGCAATGTCTGATTTAATAATTATCGAAGATCCTTCCCAATATCCTATTCCAGATGAAGGTTTACACCATGGGGTGTGCGTGGATGCCATCTCCATTGGACAAGTCGAAACGCCTTGGGGTTCTAAAGAAAAAGTAAGCTTAATGTTCGAGCTTGAATCCACCGATGAAAACGGAAAACGCTTCGTAGTTGGAAAGCGGTTCACTAAAAGCTTGAATGAAAAGGCCTCGCTCAGGAAATTTCTTGAGAAGTGGCGGGGTGAAAAATACTCACCTAAGGAACTTCAGGAAGGAATAAATCTGGAGAACTATGTGGGTATGAGTGCTACTCTATTTCTGGTACAAAACGAAACAGATGAGCGTACTTACGCAAATATAGAAAGCATCATTCCGTACAAAGATTCTACTACTGGTGAAGTCTCTTACTTTGCCCTAAAGCCTTCTGGGGAGTATATTCGGGTTGTCGAACGCCCAGATTATAAACCAGCTGAAGAATTTTCGGCTAATGGCGTGACTAGTTGAGGGAGGCCTTCGGGCCTCCTTTTTATTTCTTATCTAACTCTTTTTCAAGCTCTTGCATTAGGTAGCTTGGTGAAACTTCCAACGCCTCAGCAATCTTCAAAAATGAATGAATTGTAGGCATCCTTTTTCTGCGTTCAATGAACTCAATCATTGTTCTGTGCAAATCACTGCCTACAGCCAAATCGAACTGAGACAATCCTTTCTGATCTCGTTCGCGCTTAATCACAACCGATAAGGCTTCCTGTATTTCTTCCTTTGTATGCATGAAGGAACATGCAGGAATTATAGCCTTGACTATCCATACTATCGTATGGATATTAATCTCAACCTAAACTATAAATAACATGAAATCATGGAGAACTTCGCAGTACTTAATCGTTCTGCTCTTACTAATAACCATCTCATGTGAACTTTCAAAAGAAGATGTAGAATCCTACTTGTCACAAGAGAATTATGAGCGTGTTTATGAATACGTTAAAAAGCAGTTTGTAAATCATACTACTCAGAATAATCCAGCATTTGAATCGGGTCTCATCGGACTGATTTTTTCTAATACTTCATATAGCACAGAATCAATTAATCTTTTAACAAGCTCTGAATATCAAGTATCGGATACAGAGCATTTAGCAACCGTTCTTTGGAAGAAAGCCATTGGTAATGAAGCAGAAATTCCAGAAGGTTTACATCAGTTCTTGTTTAAAAACTATGAAGTATATGGGAGTAACTTAGAAGAAAGCATCATGGAATATTATAATAGTGACTCCCTGTTCCAGCCATTACTTAAAGGGGAAATACGTTCAATCAGCCTTTGGGATAAACCTGATTACAAGAAACTTGCTTGGCTAGTGTCCTTTACTACCTTGAATGAACCAAGGAATTACGTTAGTGAAATTCTCGCTCTCAATATTTCGAAACCAACGCTTTCTAAGAATTTTGATGACAGCTTAAAAGCCAATCAAGTCTGGATTGATGATTATTCAACTCGAATCGATAGTTTAAACATTGTATTGCCGACAGTTGCACAAAAATACGAGGAGCAATATCCTAAATATGAGGATCTAAATTCAGCTGTTTTCCAAGTGAACTCATTTATTGGAGACTTCCAGGATCGCGGAATTAATTACGAGGCGTACGAAGCAACAATTTTTAGTACCAGCGGAGGTGATGATCAAGTTTTCTCTACTGAATATGAAACTTTCATCCTTTTAACTACTGAAAAAAGCTTTTCAAATAGAGGTAGGCATCGTTTTTGGTATTATTTGAAGGATGAAATCCCTGTAAGGTTAAAAGAAGAATATGGTGGTTTTAAAACTACAATGAAGGTAGTTAAACACGTCGGCGAAAGAGAATTTGACGACATCCTAAATAGTAGTACCCAAGTTTCATCTATCAATTCTAAAATAGAGCTCTATTCAAGATTACTAGATAGTTTCGAATCAGAGAAAGAGAAAATTGAATTTGAGCGTGACACCAAAATCAAAGAATTAAATTCAGAAATCGAATTACTTGATAAAAAGCTTAAGGCTTGGGCGAATAATTAGTAGCCCAAAAAGAGAAGCTTCGGTTTCTCTTTTAGCCTCAAAATTCTAACAACTCAAACATGTTCAATTTTAGAAAGAAATCCCCTGAAGCCAGCGAAGTCCGAAAAAGTAAATGGTTCAAAAATGCCAAAAGCAAGGCTAAGAATTACCTGGATTCACCAGATAAAATTCCGAGCTTAATTGAACGGGCAAAGAAGAAAGCAAAAAAGAAAAGCGGACCACTAAGGGAGGTATGGGAAGGGCTGATGACCTTCTTCAGGTTACTCAAAGCTTATGCTAAAAAAGAATACAGGGAAATTCCATGGGAATCTATTGTGTTCATACTGGCCTCTATAATTTATTTTGTCATGCCTTTTGATCTGATCTCCGATTTTTTACCAGGCGGTTTCATTGATGATGCAAGCCTAATAGCCTGGACATTAGGATCTGTCTCGGTTGATATTGAAAATTTTAGGCAATGGGAAAAAGAAAAAGGCAGACAAACCGATGAATGAAACTACGAATCAACTCATCATTTCCATGAAAGCCTTCCTATTCTTTGAGGCGTATGCTCCTAGCGATTTAGATCCCAGTAAGCTTATTTGCAATATCAAAATTGGTGGTGAGGCGTTAGATTCCACTTTAGTTTCGATTGCCCTCAAGAAATGGGAAATTCATCACGGTTATAAATTAAAAGCCAACCCCTGGAAGGACAAAAGTATTGAAGAATTAGTGGGGACTGCTCAGAAATTAACTGATGAAGAATATCAGACCAATGTTAGCCAGCGAATGGAAGAAATATCAGCGCTTCTATGCCAATATAATGAGCAGTCTAATAGTGAGCATGGGGTACAGGAGAAAGCCGAATACCTACTGAATATGAATTAAGCTGTTTCATTGGGTTATGGACAATGTTCAAGTCTGACGAAACCGAAAACTCAAAAGCGCCGGAATCGGATGTTTTAAAGAGAAGTGAGGGCTTCTCTTTTTAGTTTAAAAGTAAAAGTAATAACCTGCTGGAAAATGGGCTAGTTAAGTTCAAAAGGAATTCCAAGATCTCACCAAATATATTTTCATATTTCATTAAAAAATACTAGATATGAACTTCTAAAATCATATAAAATAATAGTTCAATGTAGATGGCTAGAACTAAAAAAGGAATCAATTCAGTTAGAGCGTCAAGGGATGGACACGAATATCACGAGAATTGGATAGCTAGAAAATCAATGCAACTACTTCTTCAGGAGGAAAATTTGGTTGGAATAGCGGTGGAGGGATTAAGTCCAGTCGATGAATTAAAAGCCAAATCAGAAACTGTAGAAATAGCAGATGCAACACTTTACTATGGAGAAAAACCCTCATTTAAAGAAGCTGAAAAAGTAGTTGTAACACAGTTCAAATATTCAATTTCAAAAAGTGAAGTTGAATTTAGAGCGAGTGATGCTAAGAAAACTATTACGAAATTTGCTCAAGCATATAAAGATTTGAGTTCAAGGTTTGGACCGGATGAAGTGCATAGTAAGCTTAGTTTTGAACTGATAACTAATCGCCCTATTTATAAGGATTTTCAAGAAGCTCTTAAAGGAATAGCAAGAAGTGAAACATTAACTGGGGCGGTAAAAAAACAAGCTGAGCAAGTTAAGCGAGTGGTTGATTTAGAAGAGCAGCAGTTTATACACTTTGTAGAAAGGTGTACAATTGTTGGTTTAACAGGGAACCTATCGGAAATAAAAAAAGATACAGCGAGAACTGTTGTTAATTGGTCTTCCAGTAACGATGCAATTGCAAGAATAAGATTGGGAGCATTGAGACAACTAGCCAGAGATAAGGCAGGTTATGCGGGATCAAACAACAATATTATTCGAAGAGTTGATATTTTTGGGTGTTTAGATATTTCGGATGAAGATGAATTATTTCCATGTCCATCAAGTCTTCCAGAAATCAATAAAGTAGTTATACGTAATCAACAAGAAAATGCCGTAACGTTCATATCAAAATCGGATACTCCAGTTCTATTAACTGCAAATGGCGGAGTTGGTAAGACAGTTTTTCTATCTAGTCTTAGAGAACGTTTGTCGCAGGATAATGAGGTACTATTATTTGATTGTTTTGGAGGTGGTACCTACCGATCTCCAGAGGATAGTAGGCATTTACCCAAAAGAGGACTAGTTCATATTGCAAATACATTAGCATGTAGAAGCTTATGTGATCCAATGTTACCTGGTAACAGTAATTCGGAAGAACTATTTAAAACCTTTAAGAAGCGAATAAAGCAAGCTATAAGTGCGATTAAAAAAATCAATTCCAATAGAAATCTGATTCTAATATTGGATGCTATTGACAATGCTGCAGAACATGCTCAAGATAGGAATGAAGATTCATTTCCTACTCTATTACTAGAAAGTCTGGCCTTTGGTGATAAGATTGAGGGTTTTAAGGTTGTAGTATCCTGTAGACCATATAGGAAAAAAATATCCATTAGAGAGGGTACGAAAGTAAACGAGTTTGTTCTTTTACCTTTTGATTACTCCGAAACTGAGTTATTCCTAAATAATAATATCAAGAATGTAAGTGATGTAGAAGTAAAAGTTGCTTTTGCAAGGTCGGGTGGAAATCCACGAATTCTTGAACATTTGACCAGCAGTGATAGAGGGTTGCTTGATATCTCTGAAATTCAGAAGACTATTGATTTGAATGATTTAATCAATGAACGAATATCATCCGCGCTTTCTGATATATATAAAAAGGGGTACAAACAAAATGAGATCCAACGATTTTTAGCTGGACTTTCAGTTTTACCACCAGCTATACCTATGGATGATTTCGCTGAGATATTTGATATCGAGGAAAGCTTGATAGAAAGTTTTGCAGCTGATCTCGCTCCATTATTAGAGCGAACTAAATTCGGAATAATATTTAGAGATGAGCCAACAGAAACTTTTGTTAAAAATGAATATGGATCGAGTGATAAGTCTCTAAAGTTAGTGGCCGAAAATCTCTTTAAAAAGCAGGAAAAATCAGTTTATGCTACTAGAGCTTTACCTGGACTACTACAAAAAATTGGAGCTACTGATAAACTTTTCGAACTCGCATTTGATCAAAGATTTCCGAGCTCTGTTTCTAGCTCAACAGGAAAAAGAACAATAAGGCTTTCTAGGCTTAAAGCAGCACTTAAACAATCATTAAAGGAACAGAATTATAAACAAGTAATTCAGCTAATGGTTGAATTGTCTTCACTTGTTTCAGTAAATCAGAGTGGAACAAATTATTTACTTAGTTCTCCCGATTTAACTGCATTATCTAAAGATATACACTCTTTCAGAAGATTGTTTGAGGCCCGAACGAGATGGGGTGGGGCAAGACATTCTCGTTTAGCAATAGCAAATACTCTTTTAGGGGATTTTCATGAGGCTACAAGAAATATTCAGAATGCAGGAGAATGGGTGCGACATTATGTCGAAAGTGAGAGGCAAAGAAAAGAAGAAGATGACTACTATCAGAAAGAAGTTCCTAGTCCAGAAAAAATTGATATCGCAGCAATTCCTTTTGGTGAAATTGTTCAAGGCAATGTTGACAAAGCTATTTCTTTTATTCGTATTTGGAGGGATTGGTATGCCTATGAGTTTGGAGAATATCTTTTTTCATTTATAAAACAATTTCAAGTTCAAAATCCAACAGGGGAAAAAGTAGTTGACTCTTTTTTAGACTCTTTATCGAATGAATTCGGTATGCTTACTTCAGCGCTTGCTTTTATTGAACTGGATTCAAAAAGTTCTAAAAAAATAATCAAAAAGTTAGCTAAGCTTTCAAAAAACTCAAGAGCAAATAGAGAAACAGAGAGAGATTGGAAATGGAAGAACCAATTGCAGTATGGACTTCTCAAGGTATCTGTATTAGCAACCCTAAATGGTTGTGAAAAAGAAACGCTTCAAATACAAAAGTCAATCAGGACAAAAAGGCCAAGAACTTATACATTTTCTTCACACCAGTATTCATACGAGGCAGCTGAATATTTCATTCAGAAAGCAATTATAGCCAATGCACAAAAAAAAGCTTTAAAAAAGAATGATTTTTTACCCGAGGAGTTATGGAGTACTATAAAGGGGAAAAGAATAAAAGAAGCTGACTTTTGGGATAGAGTTAAGGAAGAGATAGAAAACGAATATCAGATACAAATTAAGAATCTCGAAAATAAAAGAGATGGGGCTTATAATCGTAAAGAAGAGTCAGAGAAGTTTTTGAATACCATTTTCAGTGATCTTTTCAACCTTACCGATGCCTTCAAAAACACACTTGATGATTCTCATGACCCAAATCAAGCTTTTATACAGTTTTTAGATAGATGGAAAGAAATTAATAATAAGTCTAATAATTATATCTCCAGAAATAAAAGTCGCTTTTTTGAACAGTATGGAGCTTCATTAGGTATTTTCACTCTGTGGGTTCGAAAAGACCTAAATCAGGTTGCAATTGAAAAGTTTATAGTCTGTATTGAAGAGCTTGAATTCAAAAACATTGATCGACTTATATTTATAG
The DNA here is from genome assembly GCA_937125285.1 of uncultured Balneolaceae bacterium. Taxonomy (GTDB): domain Bacteria; phylum Bacteroidota; class Rhodothermia; order Balneolales; family Balneolaceae; genus UBA1275. Next base: position 24,770 of record CAKZLH010000012.1, read on the forward strand.
TTTCAATTTTGTCAGGTAGGGCTACTTTACATGAACTCGCAGGGAAAGTAGCAATAAAAGCGAAAGCGTTAATAGATCAAGAGAGTGATATTGATGAACGTGCCCCATTATGTATAAAATTGAGCCGGGCGTTATTTATGGCAAGTACCAGTGAAGCAACTGCATTGTACAAACAGGGCTTAGAGCTTATGGACTCAATTGGTTCGGGTGATTATTGGTATATATCCGAATTATTACATTTTGTGACAAAACTAAAGGGCGAAGAAATATCTGAGGAGAATGGACATGTACTAACAAATTTATGTGAGTTAAACATGCCCTACGATGAAGAAAAATTCCCATGGTCTACCTTTGGTATGGCTCTATCAAATGTGATGGGCATGAAAACACTTTCAAAACTATCTAGATGGGATGATAGAGGAAAAATAAGGTTAGAATATACGTTACGGCCCTTTCTGTATGGCCTTATTTATTATGGAAAAATTTGTCCGGAATTAGCACTTTCGCTTAACCTTTTAACTAACCCTGCTGAGTTACATGGAAGTGATACGAAAGATTTCGCTATGCTTTTGAAAACTAAGAGCTACTCAAATATGACGGACGTGATTCTTGAATCCTTAAGGCAGTATGATATGAATTTAAAAGGGTTTCCTTACGGAGAAACTCTTGAATTCTTCTCTACTGCTATACAGGAAATAGTAGGTTTTGATTCAGAATTGTTCAAAGAATTACAACTTAGTTCCGAACACTTTGAAAAGGTACGAATTGAGGAAAATAAAACTAATTATCCCGAAGAACCTCATACCAAATTACCGGGAAGATTAAACGAAAAAGAACAGGCGAAAAAAAGAGAATTGCTTGATTTGTCTAAATCAATTAATCCAATTGATGCACTTGAAATCAGTAAGGTATTAGAAAAAGCAAATGAACGAGAATATTTTCATCAAATAAGAGAGTTCTTGGGTCACCTCAGGTTAAAAGTAAGCTTTTCTGATAGAGCAAAGTATATTTCGGTTATAGCTGGAATAGCAAATCTGGGTTATCATTTAAAAATTTGGGAACTTAAAGCCTGTAAAAAAGAATGGGAACCTTCATCATTAGGTCTTAATGAAAACTTTCAAGAATTATCTGGCACACTTTTAACACTACATATTGACGAGCTGATTGAGAATGACAGATTTTCAAGTTATGACTTTACAACAATTGCTAAGTTAACAGGTGTAGATCAAAAAAAATTAACTTTACAACTAGTTCAATTTCTGATAAATAATGAAATCGAGACACCTGGTTCAGCATGGGTATCATTAGCCAGCAATATTTCGGACGAACTATCTGAAGGAATAGGACAAAAGTCGCTAGTAAGACTATTACAAAGTAGCGCAATAGAGCTTGCTCGAAATGTAGAAGATGGCGAGTGGACTTCTGAATTATATTTGGAAAATGATGAAGTAGAAGTTTCAGCTAGTCTAATTTGGCATCGCTTAGGATCACCCTATGCCGAAGAAAGATGGAGAGCTGGACACAGCATTCGTTGTTTAGCAAAATTTAATCGTTGGGATACGATAGAGTCTATTGTAAACAAAGCTCGGAATGAAAAACCAAATTCATTTTTACCATCGGAGTTCAAGTTTTTTTATCTGCATGCAAAACTATGGCTCTTGATCAGTTTAGCAAGGCTCGCTTTAGACTACCCAGAAGAAATATCTAACTTTGAGGAGTTCCTCTTTTCTTTTTTACTGGATGATAATGAGTTCCATGTCTTAATGAAAAACTTTGCAGCTAGTGCTTTACTATCGTGTTATAGTAAAGGTGGAATCGAGCTAAGTGAGAATCAAGTAGAGGTACTTGAAAATGTGAATCTTTCTATCCTAGATAAGGTCGAATCTAAATTCCCAAAATTCCTTGGAATACATCCTACAAAATCAAAAGATATCTCAATTCCAAATAAAGAATACTTTTTAGATATAGATTTTAGAAAGTACCAGGTTAATCATTTAAGTGATTTATTTGACGTACCATTTTCCATAGTTGAAGGCTTGGTTATTGAGGTTGCTGATCTACTCGATTCTGAAATTGAGCATATGCATGAAAATAATGGACGACCTAGCCATAGAAGAGACAGGTATCACAGAATGAGTGATGATTTTCATACTTACGGACAATACATTGGTTGGCATTCATTATTTATTACTGCAGGAATCCTGCTTTCAAAAGTTGCACTAGTAGAGGATGAATATGATGAAAATCCTTGGAAAACTTGGTTGAAAGGATACACTCTTTCAAAAGCAGACGGTTTATGGCTATCTGATGGACTTGATAGTATCCCTCTGGATACTAAAGTTAATCTTCTGGAGAGGAAAGAGAATATAATATGTCTTACAGGAGATGAAACAATACTTAAGTCTTTATTTGGGATTGAAAATGCAGTCTTTAAAAAGATTGTAGTTAAGGGCTCTTTTAATTCAGGAGATAATGTTTCTGTTCTTATAAATTCGAGCTTAATCGATCCAAAAGATTCATCAGTATTGATTAAAAAATTATTGGATGAACAACCTTTTCATGTTTGGTTACCAAGTTTTGAAATAGGTGAAACAGAAGAAGAATACACTAGAAATAAAATTCGAGAATTCGAACCTTGGTTAAGTCAACGACATGCAGAGCCGGGTATTGATGAGTATGATCCTTTTGGAGTTACCAGAACCATCCAGAGGCCAATGTTTTCGAAAGAAATCCAGTCAGAGTTCAAAATAAGTAGCGAGGACTCATTCAATAGATATTGGAAAAAATTAGACAACAAAATTATTGCGCGATCAGAGGCATGGGGATATGAAGATAATATCGATAGCTCAAATTCAAATACTGGTGTTCGCCTTAGTTGTACCCCTGAATTGATATCAGAAATACTATCTACATTAGATAAAAAACTTCTCATACTTATTAAACTTGAAAGATATGAAACGGGAGAGGAACGACATTCTAGTGGGAAATTTTCACATACAATTGCACTAGCAGAAATTGATAAACATCTAAAGTATAAATTCCATATTGGAGCTGTTAACCATATACATAAGAATAGATTATAATTTCACTTACAAATCCTTAACTAGATTCAGCATTGGATTATTTTGGTTTGAATCTGGAGAATCCACAATGATCGATTATTTAGACATCTACCTTCACCCAATTCATTTTGAAGCAGAAGAGCTTGTAGAAATTATTCAGAATTCGTTAACACAATCCGGGGTTTTTGAATTTCAAGAAGAAGAGAGCACTGATTATGCTCGTGATATTTTCAGCGCAGCTTGCATTGTTAATTATTTAGAAAATGATGTCCCAGTTGCGAAATTGGCTTTTGCCAAGGCTTCTACCAGAAAGGGACTTTATCTCGCAAATATTGTTCCTAAGCCCAGTGGTTCTATTTCAATGGAAAAATACAATGAAATTGGACTGCTTTTTATTCGTGAGTTTAAGGCGTTTTACATCTACCAAGATAAACGGGTTACTATCACATCAACTGGGGAAGCTATTGCCTTAGCCGATATTATACCTGGAAGTAAAACACGTACATTTTTCCAGAGATATTTGAATGCCCACCCTCTTAGCTACCATCCTTTGGATATAGAAAGATTAGACGTTTTTATTTGTGCCCATTCAAGGTTCCGCTCATCTATTAAACTTGAGCTTTTGAATCGTTATTTAAAAGAAGAATTAAATTGGGATAAAAAGGATGCCAATTGGTGCACTAAAAGAATTAGTACTGGGCTTCGAGTATTAGAGGTTAATCGGAAATTTTAATCATGAATATACCCGTCAGTTCACTTGGAGTAGCCTATGATTATGAAGAAATTCTTCCTTCCAAAGATTCAATTGACTTCTTCGCAGAACGATTTGAGGGCTCTCCTTCGGACACAAAAAGAATCGAACAAGTGTTAGTTCGATGGCTTTTTACCCGTTCTTCGGCAAAAGATCTGCTCTATACTGCACTTGGTTTAAATGATAATCCTATTCTAAAGTTTGAAATTTCGAAACCCTTCTCAGAAAGAGAATTTGATGTTCTCAGTTGGAACCGAGGAGCTCCACATGAAGCAGTAGCTGTAGAATGCAAAAGAGCAAAAATTAAGAAAGAAAGTTTCCTAAACGATGATGTTACTGGTTTACATAAACTTTCCGAGGGAGTTATCCAAGCAGACAAACTGCTTGAAGTAGGCTTTTTTAAGACATATTTATTGATCATGACTGTGGTTGATGGCAGAGAAAGAACTATGTACAATCAATTATCAAGAGGTGCAAACAAAGTGCAATTAGATAGAATTTTTGACTTCCCCAATCGAGATGAGCTACATAAAGATGTTGGACTTATATTTGTAGAAATTGTGCAAACGACTGATGCTCCTTTGTCTCAAACTGGATTCATCTCAGTCTCTGTAGCTCGATCGTCAACTCCTCAGACTCAAAAGCCAATTTTGACTAAAAAAATTGCCCAACAAATTATTAACTAGATCATTACTCGCTCGCAAGTAGAAGGTTCTGGGTTCTACCAACCACTTATAAAATTTTCACAAAAGTGTGTAAGATTTTATACTCCCTTTCTTATTAGGCTCTCATTTTGTACTATTAAAATGTGAAAAAAATTAGATCACATAGTATTTCTTATGTAATCCTAAGCTTTCTCCTTAGCGTTACAATGCTTGTGCCAGCTCAAGAACTCATGCTTTGGTGTGATATGATGGAAATGGATATGACCGAACATCATGAGGCCATGACTATGCAAGTGGACAGCACACATTCGCAAAATGCGAAGCATTGTAATGTATCGGATTTTGGTTCAACAGAAACACCATCTGATATTATTTGCGAAGTAAAAGTTGATTGTAACTGTGTATCTGTTCAAAATGGTACTAATGATTATGCAGTTTTAGGTTCTTCAACCGTAGGCGTTCAAATACCAGTACCTACTTCTATTCTTAATATCTCTGATACTCAGTATTCTCTAAAAGTTCAAACCCCTCCACCCATTTGGAGCTTCGCCTCATATTCGCCTCCTGATCTTTTCTTGGCGAATGAGTCTTTTTTGATTTAGGGATAAAATAGTCTCTGGCTTACTTAAGCCATGGAAAAGGTACGCTTCACACACAGGTTCTTCGTCTTTTCCCACTATTTCAAATGCTGAGTGATTACTCAGCCTATCTCTCTAAATCCGAAATCATGTTAAATAAAACCATACGTTTTTTTCTTGAAAACAAGTTGATAGCAATACTTCTGTTGCTACTATTAATAGGCTGGGGAATCATCGTATCTCCTTTTGGTTGGAGTTTTGCTTCCTTACCAAGCGACCCAGTCCCAGTTGATGCCATCCCTGATCTGGGCGAGAATCAACAAATCGTTTACACTCCTTGGGCAGGTCAATCCCCACAGGATGTAGAAGACCAAATTACCTATCCACTAACAACTCAGTTACTTACAGTTCCTGGTGTAAAAACAGTTCGCAGCACCTCTATCATTGGCTTTTCCAGCATATATGTCATTTTCAACGAAGAGGTGGATTTTTACTGGAGCCGATCACGCATCCTCGAAAAACTGAATTCCCTACCTGGCGGAACCCTCCCTGAAGATGTAACACCAGCACTTGGTCCCGATGCCACGGGGCTTGGTCAGGTTTTTTGGTACACTCTAGAAGGTCGCGATGAAGAAGGGAATCCGGCCGGAGGTTGGGATCTTCAGGAGCTTCGTAGTATTCAGGATTATTATGTGGGATATGCACTTTCCGGGGCTGAAGGTGTAGCTGAAGTATCACCAATAGGAGGTTACATAAAAGAATATCAGGTAGATGTGAACCCAAACTTACTTCAGGTGTATAATATAAGCCTCACTGATGTATTTAATGCCGTTCGCAAAAGTAATGCAGAGGTAGCTGCCAGAACCATTGAGCTTAATAATGCAGAATACCTGATTCGTGGATTAGGCTATATACGCGGTCTTGAAGATCTGGAGGAATCGGTAGTTAAAGTGGTAGACAATACTCCAGTTCGGGTAAAGGACGTAGCCTTTGTAACGATGGGACCCGCCATGCGGCGCGGTGCCTTGGATAAGGCGGGAGCGGAAGCAGTGGGAGCTGTTGTCGTTGCCCGCCAGGGAGCAAACCCGCAAGAAGTGATTGATAATGTAAAAGCTAAAATCAAAGAACTAAGCCCCGGACTGCCCATTAAAACCCTCGCTGATGGTACATCATCAAAAGTAACCATCGTCCCGTTTTATGATCGTTCGGAGTTAATTTCTGAAACATTAGGTACTTTAGAAGAAGCTCTCACCCTCGAAATCCTGATTACGATTATTGTCATTGTAATCATGGTTATGAATTTGCGCACCTCCTTCCTCATTTCAGCTATGTTACCGGTGGCCGTGCTAATGACCTTTATAGCCATGAAATACGGAGGGGTTGACGCAAATATTGTTGCCCTTTCTGGAATAGCTATTGCTATCGGAACCATTGTAGATATGGGAGTAATCCTCTCTGAAAATATGCTGCGCCATATTGAGAATAAAAGTGAGGATGAGCCTTTACTTGAAGTTATTTACAATGCGACCACTGAAGTCGCTTCAGCTGTTGTTACAGCAGTTTCTACTACTATCGTAAGTTTCCTACCTGTGTTCACAATGATTGCAGCAGAAGGGAAACTGTTCAAACCATTGGCTTACACCAAAACTTTTGCTTTAGTAGCTTCCATAATCATTTCCATTACTCTTATCCCACCCTTTGCTCATTGGCTGTTTTCAATCAGGATTAATAAACGGATAATAAAACTGTTCTGGAACCTAGCATTAGTAACCGTTGGAGTAATCATTCTTATTATAGGTCCTATCTGGGCAGGCTTGGCATTAATTGGATTTGGGTTCATTAATGGTTCTACACTATTTCTTTCTGATAAATTTGCAAATAGAACAAAATTTCTCAACAATGGATTAAGTGTAGTTATTGTGACCTGGCTACTCACACAATACTGGCTCCCACTCGGTCCGTCAACTGCATTCACTTGGAATTTATTCTTTGTGATTTTACTAATTGGTATGATCCTATTGAGTTTTTGGCTGGTCATTCATTATTACGGGGTTCTAATAGCCTGGTGCCTGGATCACAAACTCACATTTCTTTCTATTCCTTCCTTCTTCATGATACTCGGAATGGTTATTTGGTTGGGATTCGGGACTGTTTTCGGATTCATTGGCAAAACAGGTCTTGAACATACGCGACTCTGGTCAGCAGCAGAAGAAACCTTCCCCGGATTGGGTAAAGAATTCATGCCAGCCTTAGATGAAGGTGCCTTTCTACTTATGCCCACTACAATGCCTCATGCCGGAGTTGAAGAAGCACTTGATGTTATGCAGAAAATTGATATGGCAGTTGCAGCAATACCGGAAGTAGAAAATGTAGTTGGTAAAATGGGGCGTACAACTTCTGCGCTCGATCCTGCTCCCATTTCTATGTATGAAAACCTTATTGAATACAAATCCGAGTATAAAACCGGTGAGGATGGACGTCGAATCCAATTTAAAATAGATAGTTATGGAGAGTTTGTTCGAGATGAATCAGGAGAGTTAATTCCCGACCAAAATGGAAAATACTTTCGTCAATGGCGTGATCATATTCAAACACCCGATGACATCTGGAATGAAATTGTAGCCGCAGCCAAAATTCCAGGAACAACCTCAGCTCCTAAACTCCAGCCTATTCAGACCCGGTTAGTTATGTTGCAATCTGGTATGAGAGCACCAATGGGTGTGAAAGTAAAAGGCCCCAATCTGGAAACGATTGAAGCTTTCGGACTTCAGCTGGAGGAAGTATTAAAACAGACTCCTGGTGTAAACCCTTCTTCCGTATTTGCTGACCGTATCGTTGGAAAGCCTTACCTCGAAATAAACTGGGATCGAACCCAACTGGCTCGGTATGGACTTTCTGTGCAGGACGTACAGCGATTTGTAACCATTGGAATTGGCGGTATGCCCGCATCAACTTCAGTAGAAGGTCGCGAGCGATATCCTATCCGAGTACGATATGCAAGAGAATTCCGGGATAGCCCTGAAGCTATCTCTGGTTTACTAGTTCCCACAGAATCAGGTGCCCAGATACCCCTCTCTCAACTTGCAAGTATTGAATTTCGCAGAGGACCTCAAGCCATCAAAAGTGAGGATACCTTCCTGATTGGATACGTGATTTTTGATAAAACCGACGACTATGCCGAGGTTGAGGTTATTGAAAACGCACAACAAACAATTCAGCAAAAAATAGCGGATGGTTCTTTGAATATACCTGCCGGTATCAGTTTTGAATTTGCCGGGAGTTATGAAAATCAGGTTCGGGCTGAAAAGCGATTGGGGATCATCCTACCTATCGCACTCATCGCCATTTTCCTGATTATGTATTTCCAGTTCAAATCTGTTGCTACAACAGGTATGATTTTCACCAGCATTTTCGTGGCTTGGGCAGGAGGGTTCCTTCTCGTATGGCTCTATGGACAACCTTGGTTTTTGGATTTCGACCTGTTTGGACAGAATCTCCGGGATCTTTTTCAAATGGGCAAAATAAATCTGAGCGTAGCCGTTTGGGTCGGGTTTATAGCTCTCTTCGGTGTGGCTTCTGATGGAGGTGTGGTAATGGCAACCTACCTCGATCAATTATTTGATCGCAAGAAGCCTTCAAGCAATGAAGAGATTAGGGCTGCGGTAATAGAAGCAAGTACCCGAAGAATTCGACCCACCCTCATGACCACAGCCACTACCATTCTGGCTTTAATACCAGTACTCACCTCAACAGGGCGTGGAGCTGATATTATGGTTCCCATGGCAATTCCAAGTGTGGGTGGAATGCTCCTTCAGGTCATAACCCTGTTCGTCGTGCCTGTTCTTTATGCAATTTGGAAAGAATTCAACCTCAAAAGGAGCTTAAAATGAGACAAATTTATAAATTTTACTATCTACTCATTCTACTTACTGTTTCTCTATCAGCAAACGCTGTAAGCCAAACACTGGAAGAGTATCAGACTCAAGCTGCGCAAAATAACCCACAGTTACGTGCTGTTTATTTTGAGTATCTGGCATCACTCCAAAAAGCTCCTCAGGTTAGCGCACTTCCCGATCCGGAAGTTGCATTTGCATACTTCATCAGCCCGATAGAAACCCGGCTGGGACCTCAAAGAGCAAGACTCTCTGCCACCCAAATGTTTCCTTGGTTTGGCTCCCTGGATGATCGTGAGGCAGAAAGCAATCTTAATGCAAAAGCTAAATTTGAGCAGTTCCAAGAACACAGGAATCGTCTGTTTTATAATATGGAACAACTTTGGGCCGAGCTGTATGAGATTCAGGAGCAGATCCTTCTCGCAAATAAAAACCTAGAGATTGTAAACACCCTTGTTAACACCAGTCTACGTAAGTATGAAACCGGACTTGTTCCGCAAGTAGATGTATTACGAGCCCAAATTGAACAAGAGGATCTAAAAACAAAAATCCAGTTGCTGGAAGACAATAAAGAACTTCTGATAAAGCAGTTTAATGAGCTTAGAAACATAGAACCTGATGAAACGATTCTTCTGCCAGACACCCTGCCAAAAAATTCGGTATCGACAGTCGATGAACAAGAGTTGTTAATTAAAGTTAACGCTCGTAATCCTAATTTGAATCAGCTGCGATATAAAGAAGAAGCAGCTGAAAGAGCTATTCAAATTGCGGAAAATAATGGAAACCCTTCTTTCGGAATTGGATTGGATTATATCGCTACTGGTGAGCGGAATGATATCACATCATTAACTGACAATGGTAAGGATGTCTTTATTGCTCGATTAAGTGTAAAAGTTCCCTTATTCAGAAGAAAGTATAGAGCACAAGCTGAGGAGGCAATACTACTCCGATCTGCTGCTCAGGATAGAATCGTGGCCAGTGAAAACCAACTTGAAACAAGTTTCTATTCTGCTTTACGTGATCTTGAAGATGCTCACCTACGCTTTAAACTCTATGATGAGCAACAAATACAACGAGTAAATCAAGCTGTAAATATTCTCCTTCAATCCTATGCATCTGACAATTCGCAGTTCGAGGAGATCCTGAGACTAGAACGAAAATTATTCGCCTATGAGCTTGAACGAGTGAAAGCCAAGGCAGATGAATTTCAGGTAATAAGCTACATCCACTACTTGAGTGGTGAACAAAATACAACTCCAGAAGACATTAAATACTAATCCCAGATTCATGAAAAACTTAAGAACAATCCTCATTTACATTTCCGTTGGAATAATAGGAATACTCATTGGTGCATTTCTATTCCGTGGAGATTCAAAACCGCAAACCCTGAATGAACATATTTTGGAAGCTCATACTAATGAGCAAGGCGAAATTATATACACCTGTAGTATGCATCCCCAAATCCGTCAAAAAGAACCTGGAAACTGCCCAATTTGTGGAATGCAGCTTGTTCCTGTTGATAATCCATCTTCACAGGCTAGTCCTAATGATCTTGTTATGACTCAAGCGGCTATGAAACTTGCAGAGATTGAAACTACACCTGTATTAAAAAATAAACCCATTTCTTCGATTCGACTACCAGGAAAAGTGGCTGTGAATCAAAACAAAAGTTCCGCTATCACATCACATATTTCAGGACGAATTACTGAACTATACATTGATTTTGAAGGAGACTTTGTAGAAGCCGGTGAGCGAGTGGCTTCTGTTTATTCTCCTGAGCTTATTGCCGCCCAACAGGAATTATTTGAGACTGCTAAGTATAAGGAACAAAATCCTGTACTGTATCAGGCAGCAAGAAAGAAACTGGAACTCTGGGAGCTGCCTTTGTCCACTATTAACGAAATCGAAAATGGGAATACAGTCATGGAGAGCGTGGATATCGTTTCTCCCGTCTCTGGATTTGTCCAGCAAATTAACGTTCAACGCCAACAGCATGTAATGGCCGGTTCCGTAATGTATAAGGTGGCAGACTTATCTTCGGTTTGGGTGATGTTTGATGCCTATGAATCAAATGTGTCCGTTCTTAAAACAGGTCAGCAAATTCACTTTAGTACAACTTCATATCCGGGACAAGTTTTTACCGGCATTGTAGATTACATCGACCCTTCCCTTCAGAATAATTCCCGCTCGCTTAAGATTCGGGTGGAAGCTGAAAACCCACAGAACCGATTGAAACCAAATATGTTGGTTGAAGGAGTACTTAATGCTTCAGTCAGTGAAGAAAGCCTACTCTTAATTCCAAGATCAGCCATTCTCTGGACGGGAATCCGGTCTGTGGTTTTTGTTAAAAAAAATGATTCTACAGAGCCGACATTTTCCGCTCGTGAAATAGTGTTAGGAGAACGAGTGGGAGATCAATATGTAGTTCTGGAAGGTCTTGAAGAAGGAGAAGAGGTTGTTACCAATGGAACATTCAAACTAGACAGCGCTGCCCAGCTTGCAGACAAGCTGAGTATGATGAATCGAAATCCCGGCTCCGGAGCTAATCGAACGGGGCACGAAGGACACACGATGGATAATAATGCTACCGGAAATAGCCAGACTTCTTAAACTAGTGGTGAGGATCATGCAAATCATCAAAATATGGAAATGGAATCTACCCCCGCAGCTTTTAAGGCTCAGCTCCGAGTTGTAATTGAAGAATATCTAACGTTGAAAAACGCCCTGATTCAATCCAATAATAGTGAGGCTTCTATAGCAGCTGGTTCAGTTCTAGAAGCCATAAATACTGCTGACATGAGTTTGTTGGAAGGTGAAAACCATATGGAATGGATGCGGTTGTTAGCCACCTTAACTTCGGAAACTGAATCAATCTTGAATTCATCTGGCCTTGAAGAACAAAGAACTTCGTTTATGACCCTTTCAACAAAACTGATAGAGGTGGTCAAACACTTTGAAGTTCCAGGTGTGTATTACCAACAATTTTGCCCAATGAGTAATAATGGGGAAGGGGCATACTGGCTGAGTAAAAAAGAAGAAATTGCTAATCCTTATTTCGGTGAGCAAATGCACAATTGTGGCGAGACTATAACTAAAATTGAATTTTAATCTAACCTATACCTGGAAATGAAAACTATTTATTCTCTGATTTTATTTGCATTTATAACAGCAAGTCCAATCTTGGCTCAAGGTCAACCGCATAGCCATAACGATCACATAGGAAAGTTACTTGGGGTTTATTTTGATATAAAAGATGCTCTGGTGAGTGACAATTTTCAAAGTGCTAATAGATCGCTTTCCCTTTTTGAAGAAGAAGTCAATTCCAGTTCTGAAATGAACATTCATCCCTCACATGCACAACAGCATGATGCCCATCACGATATGATGAAAGAAGCTGTAACATCAGCTACGAGTGCAGAAAACATCGCGCAACTCCGGGGATCGTTTGATGAAATAACGAATGAACTATTAAAGGCTATCGAAAATCAGGGCTATAGCGAAGGAACCTTATATGTTCAGTTTTGCCCAATGCAAAATGATGGCAAAGGAGCTAAATGGATTAGCCGAGAGGAAAACATTATGAATCCTTATTTCGGCGCCCAAATGCTTAAATGTGGTAGCAATTTAGATAAAATAGAATAACTCAATAACCATGGAACACAGACACGACCATCACAAACAATCTTCTCATGATCAGCATATGAAGAATGAACACCATACTGATCATAAGCATCAACATGTTGCCCAAGAGGATCATACTGGGCATAACCACCATGATCACCATGCTCATATGGCACAGGATTTTTTAAAGCGCTTTTGGATTTCCACAGGACTAAGTATTCCAATTATTCTGCTTTCTCCAATGATTCAGGGCTTCCTGGGACTCCGTGAGACCCTTTCTTTTCCTGGCGATTTGTTTGTTTCTTTTGTGCTTTCCAGTCTGGTATTCTTTTACGGTGGGTGGCCATTCCTCTCCGGACTAGTTTCAGAGCTGAAGAAAAAGCAGCCTGGGATGATGACCCTTATTGCCATCGCCATCATAACAGCATATGTATACAGCACCTTGGTCGTGTTTGCGGTAGAAGGAAAGATCTTCTTTTGGGAACTCGTGACTTTGGTAGATATCATGCTCATTGGTCACTATATCGAAATGAAATCCGTAATGAGTGCCTCCAAAGCCTTGGAAGAGCTAGCTAAACTTATGCCCTCTGAAGCTCATTTAGTATTAGAGGATGGAAGCCTTAAAGATGTTGCCCTTGAAGAGCTGTCAACCGGAGACAGAGTAGTTATTAAGCCCGGTGAAAAAATACCTGCTGACGGAGTGGTTTTAAAAGGAAACAGTTCGGTAAATGAATCTCTGATGACTGGTGAATCAAAACCTGTTACTAAATCTGAAGAAGATGAAGTAATTGGAGGTTCACTTAATGGGGAAGGCTCCCTGACTATAGAAATTAATCGAACAGGTAAAGATTCTTTCTTATCGCAAGTCATCGATCTTGTAAAACAGGCTCAAGACAGTAAATCCAGAACTCAGGATCTTGCAAACAGGGCTGCTTTCTGGTTAACACTGATTGCCCTCGGAGCAGGTTTTATCACTTTCTTTATTTGGACGTTTTTTACAACACAGGATTTTGTATTTGCTCTCGAACGTACTGTAACCGTCATGGTTATAGCTTGTCCACATGCTCTTGGCTTAGCCGTACCACTCGTGGTTGCAGTCTCCACCAACCTCGCTGCTCAAAATGGATTTCTTATTCGTAATCGAACTGCTTTTGAAGAAGCGAGGAACTTAGGTGCGGTGATCTTTGACAAAACCGGGACACTAACCAAAGGAGTATTCGAGGTTACCGAGGTAGTAAATTATTCAGGAGATTTTGAAGATAATCGAATTCTTCAATTAGCCGCCTCCCTTGAGCAAAACTCTGAGCACCCCATAGCTCAGGGAATCATAAAAGCATCAGATAACTTACTTGAAATTGAGGCTTTTAATTCAATTACAGGTAAAGGGATAGAAGGGAAAATTGATGGTCTTCCAGTAAAAGTAGTCAGTCCCGGTTATTTAAAAGATCAGGGCATTGAACAGCCCAACCAACAGTATCAGAATTTATCTGAACAGGGAAAAACTGTGGTTTTTGTTTTAATTGATGATGAATTACATGCTGCTATCGCTTTAGGGGATACTATTCGGGATGACTCTAAAGGAGCTATTAACCAGCTTCATGAAATGGGAATCCAATGCATTATGCTCACTGGTGACAATAAGCAAACTGCGGCTTATGTAGCCGAGCAATTGGGCCTTGATGACTATTTTGCTGAGGTACTTCCTAACCAAAAGGCCGATAAAATTAAGGAAGTACAATCCCGTGGTCTTAAAGTTGCTATGACCGGCGACGGGGTAAATGATGCCCCTGCCCTTGCCCAGGCTGATGTAGGGATAGCAATTGGAGCAGGATCAGATGTTGCTGTTGAGACAGGTGATATCATACTCACACAAAGCAATCCTAAAGATGTCGCGGCACTCATCGGATTGGCTAAGGCCACCTATAAAAAAATGGTTCAAAATTTATGGTGGGCTACTGGATACAATGCTCTTGCCATTCCACTTGCCGCTGGTGCACTATATTCGTTTGGAATTATCCTGAATCCTGCGGTAGGAGCCGGTCTAATGTCAGTAAGCACAGTAATCGTAGCAATAAATGCCAGACTTTTAAAACTCACAAAATAAAATCAACTATTATGGAACTTATACCTGAATGGGCTCCCAATATTCATCCATTGGTGATTCACTTCCCAATTGCATTTCTGATTCTTGCATTTGGGGCAAACCTTATCACCTTCTTTGTCTCAGATAAATGGTGGGACGAATTAAAAAATACCTTTCTTTATCTAATTGGGGCAGTCTCAGCTATAGCGGTGTACTACACCGGAAAGGCTGCCGCAGACTCAATATTTCTACCAACCGAGGCTCAGTCTGTGTTAAACAATCATGCTGACTGGGCATTATATACAGTTTGGTTTTTTGGGATATATGCTGTTCTCAGAATAGCATCTCATTGGCTGAAACTCCTGGACCGGAAAATAATGCGGGTTTTGCTCTTTGCATTAGCAGCACCTGGAATCTTTCTTCTCTATGAAACCGGTGAACATGGAGGAGAAATGGTTTATGGGTATGGGGCTGGCACTGGGCAGCTTTTAACAGAAGAGCCATCTGAGCCTGTTTATTCCGAGAGTTTACTAAATGAATCGACCTCTTCATTTGTAACAAATGAAAATGGAAATTGGCGGTGGGCAATGGGGCCTAATGCTGTTACAGAACTACTGCAAAACTTTCATTGGGTTTCAGGTTCAGTCAATGAGTTGTCTCCAGCAACAGTTCAATCGGAGGATAATTTCCTTTTAAAACTAACAGCCGCTAATACTCCTAATTTCTTTGTTAGTCACGATAGGTATCAGAATGTTCAGGTAGATATTTATCTGAGTATGAGTGATTTCAATGGTGAAATTGAACTTGTACATCATTTTTTGGATACAGAAAACTATGACTATGTTAGTCTTAACTCGGACGGTACTGTGATTCAGGGTAGAATATCCGGAGGCTCCGATACTAAATTCGAAGAAGCTACAGATTCGGAAGCTGGTATGTTATTTATTCGGGTAGTTGGAAATGGTACTCACTTTCGGGGGTATATTAACCAGCAAATGGTCGTGCATGGTCATGGAGACGCTCCGTCTAGCGGAGCTGCTGGGATCAGGATTCAAGGAAGCGGAGATATACTAATTGACAAGTTTGAACTAACACAACTCAACTAACTTAAATACAATAACAATGAAAAAGATTATTAACACACTGGTAATTTTGATGTGTTCAATGACTATTTACGGTCAGGGAATGAATCATGACCATGATGCAATGATGAAAGAGAATGCCGTAAAGGAAGTACTTAAAGCCTATAAATCTGCCCTTGAGAATCTGGATGTAAGTGACACACAATACTTATTCGCAGAAAATGCAACAGTATTTGAAAATGGAAAGTACGAAGGCTCTTATCAGGACTATCTTGATCATCATATCCGACCAGAACTCGGGCATTTCAAAGAATTCGAATTCAACGATTACACCGTTACTGTGCGTCTTGAAGGTGATATTGCTGTCGCGCATGAAACCTATACTTATCGAATAGTTATTGATGGAGAAGAACCACGAGTTGTCGAACGTCAGGGTGTTGCCACTTCCGTGCTTAAAAACTTTGACGGAACTTGGAGGATTATTCAAAACCATGGCTCATCACGGGCTACTAGTAATTAAGCAATGCCTTTGAGCACATCAAAACTTATACATTTGTTACTATTAACCGTATTTCTGTATGGCTGTAGCCCTGATGCAAAAGAAATACCTGATCCTTTTCTGTACAAAAAAGGAAGGTGGTACACTGAATATCAATTTTCTGTCGGCAAAACTGTCTTTGCATCAAACTGTGCTCAATGCCATGGCAATGCCGGACAAGGATTGGTTGATGATTGGAAAACACCAAACCCAGACGGAACATTTCCTCCTCCACCTCTAAATGGAACAGCACATAGTTGGCACCATTCTACCGAAGTTTTGCTCGAAACGATAAATAATGGAGGAATTCCAATAGGTGGAAATATGCCAGCATTTAAAGAAGTTCTATCCGATGAAGAAAAACTAGCAGCAATCGCTTTTTTTCAAAATCTTTGGGATGATGAAACCTATGCTAAATGGCTGAAAATTAACAACTCTAACTAACCTCAAGAATATGAAAAAAGTACTCACACTTAGCTTTTTAATACTAAGCTCTACTGCCTTAACTCTTGCTCAAACACCTGAACAGCTCGCAATCAGTAAAACGTTGTCAGAATTCGAAACCGCTATCGTTGAAAATAATTCAGCAGTTGCTTCAGAAGTTCTTCATGATGATGTAAATATACTGGAAGGCTCTGGGAGCGAAACCAAAGAAGAATATCTTTCCCATCATTTTCATTCAGACGGGCGATTTTTGAGTGCCATGACCCGTGAATTAGTATCGGAGAAGATAACAATCGAAGGTAATGTTGCATGGGTTACTTCTTTAACAAAAATGACTGGAACCTATAATGGAAGGGAAATTGACCGAACCAGTCTCGAACTTGCTGTACTAAAAAAAGAAAATGGCGAATGGAAGATTATTGCGCTGCATTGGTCATGATCTAACAACAATCTTTAGTCATTTGAATTGGAGGACAAGCAACATCGCCATAGGAACAATAAACACAGCAATCGCCTTTTAGAGGCTTAAGTACTGTAGTGCAATTGGGGCACTCCCAAAAAAACTGACAGGAATCTGTGGGCATTTCTTCTTTGGATTGGTGACCGCATTCAGGACAGGTCAGTATTGATTCTTTCTTCACAGTTACACTCATTGTTCAGAATCCTCCTTTACTGTAAAACCGGTACTGTTGATCGCCTGTTTTATGCATTCCGGTTGAACTTTGGTTTTATCAAATGAAATGGTTGCTGTTTGGGTATCGTAGGAAGCTGTGACCTCCAACACCCCTTCGACTTCCTGGGCTGCATTGCGGACAGTTGCTTCGCACCCGGTGCAGGTCATTCCTACAATATCGTAGGTGATCGTTTGAACATTCGCCTCTTGAACATAAACGACTTCAGTGCTCTTATCAGAGAAAAAGATATCCGAGTAATAGGGGAACGCCATCAGTACTATAGCAAATAAAGTAACAATTCCTAAAAACCCCTTTGATTGGAAAGTTTTTGCTTCCTCTTCACAAGCACAATCAATCTCTTCCTGTGCTTTGGGTTTTAATTTTTGAAACCAAGCAAACCCTAAAATCAAATGAGTCAGCACTATAATATAGGGACGAACGGGTTCCACCCAGGAAAAAGTGGAAGCGATGCCTCCAATTCCAGCTACGGAGGCGGCTACCGGGGTTATACAACAAAGTGAAGCCACAAATGCTGTCACAATTCCACCGCTCATTAGCGCCTTGTCCTTTTTGAAGTTAGATTTTCTCATGCGGCTACCACTTTAAGGATGTTATTATTTTCAAGTTGCCCAAAGCAAGGTAGCAGTACCGGGATAATTTCCTGATTGAGTGAATAAAAAATCACCTTCCCCTCTCTTTGGGTCACTACTAAACCACCGTCTTTCAATTTTCTTAGGTGCTGGGAAACGGCTGGAATGCTCATATCTAAGATATCGCTCAAATCACACGGACAAAGTTGAGCTTCTTGATTAAGGAGATAGAGAATTTTAAGCCGAGCATCGTTTCCTGCCAGCTTAAGAACATCAGATAACTTTTCTGTGGAGGGTTGGATACTCGAAAGTACATCTCTGCATCTTTTAATCTGAGCCAAATCTGCAACGTCTCGAATACAGCTTTGTTT
The DNA here is from genome assembly GCA_937125285.1 of uncultured Balneolaceae bacterium. Lineage (GTDB taxonomy): Bacteria > Bacteroidota > Rhodothermia > Balneolales > Balneolaceae > UBA1275. The sequence goes on from CAKZLH010000012.1 coordinate 43,122, forward strand.
ATTCATAGTATTTGTTCATTGTTCATAACAATACGAAGTTATCTTAACTTAATCATTTAAGCAAATGATTAAATGTTATAAGCTCCGAACAACCTAACGAGATACTCCTTACAAACATTTTAGGTTCATATACTTAGCAATGATCACAACTAACTGCGGGTGAAACCTCTTCCTTCCCCCTCGTGGGTTTTCCAAAAAATAAACGCATCACTTCACCCCCTGAATATTTACTCTGAATTCGTATAGCATTACCGATGGCAATTAAAGCTACGCCTACATCGGCAAAAATTGCTTCCCACATAGTTGCAATACCAAATGCTGCAAGAGCCATTACAAGTAGTTTAATTCCCATTGCAAAAGCTATGTTTTGCCAAACAATCTGGTGAGTAAACTTAGCTATATCTATAGCCATCGGTATTTTTGAAGGTTGGTCAGTCTGGATAACCACATCAGCTGTTTCTACCGTAGCATCTGAACCAATCCCACCCATTGCAATACCCACATCAGCTAAGGTAATGACTGGAGCATCATTTACTCCATCTCCTACAAATCCAACAACTTTTCCTTTCCCAAGAGCCTGTTCCAGATATTTATATTTTTCATCCGGGAGTAATCCTCCATAAGCCTCGTCCAGATTAAGTTGCTTTCCTACAGAAGTTGCAACCCGTTCATTATCTCCTGATAACATAACTAATCGTTCTACCCCTTTTGCCCGGAGTAGTGAAATAGCTTGTCTGCTATCTTCTTTGATCTTATCGGCGATAATTATTGTACCTTCATGCTCCCCATCTACCGCTACATGAACCAATGTATCAGGGTTTGAATAGTCGATGGATTGAATAGCAACCTGGTTACTCTTGAATAATTCCTGATTACCCACCAATACCCGTCTCTTAGCAACCAACCCTTTTAATCCCTTTCCTGAAATTTCTTCTTGCTGTTCACTTTCATACAATTCCTTGCCATTCTTAAATTCAAGAATTGCTTTACCAATAGGATGTGTGGAGTGTTTCTCTAGGGAGGCAGCATATGCTATAATTTCATCTTCACTTAGTCCATTATGCGCTATGACTTGTCTTACTTCAAAAGTGCCTTCGGTCAGGGTGCCTGTTTTATCCATAAACAGGGTTTTCATTTTTCTGAGCTGATCCAGATAATCTGACCCTTTCAGAAGAATTCCATTCTGTGAAGCTGCTCCTATACCTCCGAAATACCCTAATGGAATGGATATTACCAATCCACACGGACATGAAACCACCAGAAAAATAAGCGCTTTATAAAACCAGTCCTGAAATACATACTCATCAACAAAGAAGTATGGAAGAAAGGTCAACGCTACTGCGAGCCATACAACCACAGGAGTATAGACTCTTGCAAATTTAGTCATGAACCGTTGCGTTGGTGCTTTCCTTTGGGTAGCCTCCTGAACCATATTCAGGATATTTGCCAGCTTAGAATCTTTATAACTGCTTATCACCTCCATTTTAATTGGAACAGTCTCATTAATTGATCCTGCCCAGACTTCTTCTCCTTCATACCGCTGAACGGGCTTCGATTCTCCTGTAAGAGCTGCGGCATTAACCGAAGCTTTTTTGCTTAATAATATACCATCTAATGGTACCTTTCCTCCCGGTTTCACTATAATTACCTCTCCTGTTTGAATCTTTGAAGGGTGTACCTCAACCGATTCTCCATGGCGTTCCACGATAGCTATATCCGGTTGCTGATCTATGAGTTTTTTTATTGAGTTCCTGGCTTTATGTACTGCTCCATGCTGGGCATATTCTCCAACCATGTAAAAAAGCATTACCGCAACTCCTTCAGCATATTCTCCCAATGCAAATGCACCAACAGTTGCAATTCCCATCAGAAAGAATTCACTAAAAAGAGTTCCGCTTCGAATGAATTTAATCGCTTTGATCCAGACTGGTCCTCCAACAGCTATGTAGGAAATACCATACAGTGAGAGATATACATAATGGCTGCCCTCGAATGAAACTACATATTCTACAATCAATGCAGCTACAAGTGTAACTGCACTGATAATCGCTTCTTTGTACTTTTTTATAAATGCTATCATGGGATTCCTTTTTTATTTCATAATAGCGTTATAACTCTCCATTAGATTGCAGATTTATGTAATTCTCGTGTAGTATTTTGTTATATCTGATCAATCGACACCCTTTTATTTTCCTTTATTTCCCTAAAATGAGACGGGGATAGTCCGGTTTCAGCTTTGAACTGACGGGAAAAATGCTGCTGACTGCTGTAGCCTAATTCATAGGCAATCTCTGTCAGGTTAAGCTCACCATATACAATGAGTTCTTTTGCCCGCTCAATCTTCTGAAGAATGTAGTATCGTTCAATGGATTTCCCTTCAACATTTGAGAACAAACGGCTAAGATATTGGTAGTCCTTACTCAAACTTTTAGCAAGATAGTCTGAAAGCTTTCCTGAAAGCTCCTTATTGGTTCGTACTAACTGTATGATAAGTTGTTTGATTTGTTCTACCGTCTTACTTCCCTGATCATTGATGATCTCGAATCCATTTTTTTGAACTATTTTAATCAGCCTTCGGTATTCCTCATCAGAGATAGGTTCGTTAAGAGTGAGTTCACCCAATTCAATATGCTTCACTGCAAAATCTGCCGCGGAAAGTTTTTCTTCCAAAACCTCCGCACAGTGGCTACATACCATGTTTTTTATGTGAAAGTATTCTTGATTTTTCATTTAGTACTATTAATCATCATCTCCAGTTTCACTTTTCTTCATTTCGGAGATCAAGTAATAAGCGTTATTCATAACCACTTGCGCACCTTCCGGAAGTGGCTCGAACAATTTAACTTCCACCCAGTTTCCATGCTGTATTCCAGTGCTAATTTCCAGAGGGATAAATTTCCACTCTACCTCCCCATTTTCTATTTCCTTTTCAGCTAAAAACATCAACGATTTACCATCTTCAGTTACTATCGCATCTTCTGGAATCGCCCATACTTTTTCTGAGGAAGTTTGAATACTCCCCCTGATATACATTCCGGGAATCAGATATTCTTGAGGATCATCAATTTCGGCATGTACATGAACCGCTTTCGGTTCTTGTTCAAACTTTTTTCCAATTGAATAAATACTAGCTACTAGTTCTTCATCATATCCCGACTCTACAGTAAACAAAATTTGTTGTCCTTTTTTTAATTGACGCACATCTTTTTCATAAACCATAAAATCGGCATGTATATGCTCAACGTTTATTATCTCAAATAAGGTAGCCTGCGGGTCTACATATTGTCCGATCTGAATTCCTACATCTTCAACATAACCTTCGATAGGAGATACAACAGGGATTCTTTCATAGATCGTACCACTCCGAACTTCCTCAGCATTCAAATTTAACTGCCTTAAACGAGCTTCAGACCCCTTCACTTCAGCTCGAGTGGCTTCATATTCGGCTTCTGTTTGTTGGAACTGCTGCCCAGACCCTATTTCTTCGTCGTATAATCTTTTTTGCCGTTGGTATTCTCTTTCTAAATAATTCATCTGTCTCCAACTGCGTACATATTCCGTTTGTACCTGAATAAGATTAGGGTGAGAGAGGTAGGCTACTATCTGGTTCTTGGTTACGAAATCACCTTCAATTACCTCAATCGAAACTATGTTGGCTCCTAATACCGAAGTTACGGTCGCTTCGTGTTGAGGAGGAACCTCGAGTTGTCCATTTACTCTTACTGTATTTGATAATGATCTTTTTCGAAGGGTATCTAATTTAATTCCCAGTGCATTAAACTTTAATTCTGAAAGATGAACAGTGGATTCTTCCTCGCTTACTACCTCAGAGGTATGTTCGAATGGTATATCTGTATGCTCTTCTAATTCTCCTTGTGCACACGCCGCTGTAATTAAAAAAAACACGCTAAAAAGTGATAAATAAATGTGCTCTGTTTTCATAATGATTATTCCTGATTAATTAATTTCTTGATGATTGTGAGTAGTATTGAAGGATATAGCGACTATCCAATAAGTCACCGAAGGCATCCCAGGCTTTTAGTTCAATATTGAGAGCGTCTCTTAGATTCTGCAAAAACATGATATAATCGACGGCTCCTTCTTGGTATGCGGTAATAGCTGCACTTTGTTGTTCCTCTGCCAGAGGTAATGCCTCTTGCTTGTAATAGGTCCAAGAGTTATTCCATTTGATATAATTCTCTTTTGCCTGAGAGTACATACTCCAAAAAGTTCTTTCAGCTTCTTCAAATTGATTTCGCGTAATCTTAGTTTGAATCTGCGACGATTGAGTTTTTCCAAGTTGTGACCAAAAAAACAATGGAACCCGGATACCAACTTCATAGCTATAAAATCCAGTTTGACCAGAAATTTCCTGTGCAGAATAACTTGCTTCAAGACGAGGTAGAAAGGCACTTTTAGTGCTCTTTGATTCTGCTTCTGAAACCTCGATATTTTGCTCTGCTTTCATCAACAAAGGGTGTGTACTAGAACTATTGAATTGGCTTACTGGTATATCAAGTAGCTCTCTACTCAGCGCTTCCGTTGTGTAGAGTGAGTCTCCGCCAAACCATTGATTAAATGCTGACATAGCAGCGCGATAATCTTGCCTCGCTTGGTCTGTCTGGATTTTCAGATCATTCGCTTGATTGACCAGAGACAAATACTCCAGTTTTGAACTGGCCTCTGTTTCCAAACGTAGTTCTGCGGCTCTTGTAATCTCTGAATATTGAGCATATAGCTTATCCAACAACTCAAATTTTTGCAGAGCTGTATATACTTCCGCCCAGCTTCGTTGAACCTGTAGCTGGATTTGAGCTTTGGCAAGTTCCAGGTTGTCCTCAGCCAATTGCTGCTTAGCTCTTTGTAAGTTTATCCTAGATGGAATCCGAAATAGGTCAAATTCCTGAGAAATTCCGAACCTTGTATTAATTCCATCAGAGCCATTTCCTACTTCTTCTTTTCCAGTAAAAATCCCGGTATCTCCAAAGTCCCAAGCAGATTTTTTTAGGGCTCGTTCGCTCTCAATACTTAGTTCCGCAGCTATGATGGCCGGATAGTTTTCCAGCGCCTTACTAACGGCTTGTTCGACGGTTAATGGTATTAAACTTCGAGTATTAAACTCCTGAGCTTGCAGACTTCCAGATAATAAAAAGGAACTACCTAAAATCAGTAGAATAGAACTTACAGTTACTGCTTTTCTATTCCGTCGTTTCTCCTGCCATTTTTCTTCAATGGCATAAAGAACGGGAAGTACAACTAGTGAAAGTAACGTAGCAGAAATAAGTCCGCCGATTACCACAGTTGCTAACGGTCGTTGTACTTCGGCTCCGGCTGATGCTGAAAAAGCCATTGGAGTAAAGCCCATGATTGCAGCTGTTGCTGTAAGTAAAATAGGCCTTAGCCGCTCTTGTGTACCTGCTAAAATTCGATCTTTCAAGTCTGTAACCCCTTCTTCTTTTAATGAATTAAACCTGCTTATAAGCACAAGCCCATTAAGCACTGCTACTCCAAAAAGTACGATGAACCCAACTCCGGCAGAGATGCTGAACGACATTCCCCTCAGCTCCAGAAAGAAAACTCCTCCAATAGCTGCTAGTGGAATGGCCAGGTAGATCATGACCGATTGTGCGAAAGAGTTGAGTGCAAAATAAAGCAGTACAAAGATCAGAAAGAGGGCAATTGGAACGACGATGCCAAGCCGACTTTTTGCCCGTTGCAGATTTTCGAATTCTCCACCGTAGGTGATATAATATCCAGGTGGCAATGAGAGTTCGGCATCAAGCCTGTCCTGAATTTCAGAAACCAAAGACTCAACATCACGACCCCGGGCATTTACACCAACATAGGTTCTACGAAACGTATTATCCCGAGATATCTGCATTGGTCCGGGCTGGTAACTTATATCAGCAACTTCTTTGATAGGAACTTGAGTACCATTCTCAAGGTCGATGTATAGGTTTTGAAGATCTTCAATTCCGGTTCTGAACGTTTCATCAAAACGAACCACCAGATCGAACCGTTTTTCTCCTTCAAACACAACTCCGGCAACACCCCCGGCAAAAGCAGTACTCACGTATTCGTTTAGTTTTTGAATAGTAAGACCGTATTGTGCTACTTTATTACGATTATACTGAACCGTCATCTGAGGCAGCCCGGATATTCTTTCGGGACTTACATCCCCAACTCCGGGAACCGTTTGGATGATCGAAGCCATTTCATTTACTTTTTGGGAAAGTATTTCTAAGTCTTCCCCATACAGTTTTACCGCAATATCTTCCCTCACGCCTTCCAATAGCTCATTAAACCGAAGTTCAACTGGTTGAGTAAATACCAGATTCACTCCTACCAGAGATTCATCAAGTGTAGCTTTGATTTTATCAATAAGCTCATCTTTAGAATTAGCCGAAACCCAGCTGTCTTTGTTTTTATTTAATATCACATACATATCTGCAATATCAAATGGCATTGGGTCAGTAGGGATATCTGCAACACCAATACGAGCAGTAACGGTTTCTACTTCCGGAAACTCATTAAGAAGTATTCGCTCAATTTTTTTGGATACTTCAATCGATTCTGTAAGACCGCTCCCAGGCCTTATCAGGGCCTGCATGGCAATATCTCCTTCATCTAGTTGTGGAATGAACTCTCCACCCATTCTTGTAAAAGTAAAAATAGCAGCTGCAAAAAGGATCACTGCCAGCCCAATAACCAATGCTTTTCGATTCAGTGATTGTATAAGTAGCGGACGGTAAACACTTTGAATCTTCTCAATAATTGTATTACTGAATCGATCCAGAACATTTTCTAATCTTATAAACCAATTCGATTTATTATTTGATGGCCGCATAACTACTGCCGAGATCATAGGTACATAGGTAAGGCAGAGAATAATGGCACCGAGCACTGCAAATCCAAAGGTAAAGGCCATTGGGCGAAACATTTTTCCTTCCACTCCTTCAAGAAAAAGAATGGGAGTAAATACAATGAGAATAATTAATTGCCCAAAGAACGCTGCGTTCATCATTGTGCTACTGGCTTTATAAGAGATTTCGTCCATCTGCACTTTATTGAACGTGGACTTTCCAGATTTTACCCTCTTTTGGATTTCATGAACTATGCCCTCCACAATGATCACTGCACCATCTACGATAATACCAAAGTCGATGGCTCCAAGGCTCATAAGATTTGCCCAAACTCCGGTAGCCTTCATCAAAATAAACGCGAATAACAGAGATAAGGGGATCAAGGAAGCTGTTATTAATCCCCCTCTCAGACTACCAAGCAGTAATACTAATACGAATACAACTATTAATGCACCCTCGATCAGGTTTTTAGAAACCGTACTCGTAGTTCGTCCAATCAATGCACTTCGGTCGATAATTGGTTCTATATGTAATCCTTCGGGTAATGAGTTTTGTATCTCAGCAATACGATCACGAACCCTGTTCACGGTAGCATTTGGGTTTGAACTCTTCAGCATCATGATGATTCCACCGACCGCTTCTTCTCCATCTTGTGTAAAGGCTCCATAGCGGGTTTGGGTTCCAAATTTAACTTCGGCAACAACATCATTAATTGTAATGGGTAAGCCCCCTTCATTCTTAATCACAATTGACCGTATGTCATCGAGTGTTCGTATCAGCCCTTCTCCACGAATAAAATTAGCCATACGATTTTTCTCAATGTATGCGCCGCCAGTATTTGTGTTATTCTTTGCAAGAGCTTCATACACTTCCGAGATCGTAATACCCATTGCATTGAGTTTTTCTGGATTGAGTGAGACCTCGTACTGCTTAATGCCTCCCCCAAATGAGTTTACTTCTACGACTCCTTCCAGCATCACCATTTGTCTTTTTATGATCCAGTCCTGGATGGTTCTGAGCTCGTTTGGGGTATATTCCGACTCGTATTCTGGGTCTACTTTTATTGAATACTCATAGATTTGACCCAATCCACTGGAAATAGGACCCATTTCGGGGCTTCCAAACTTATCGGGAATGGTTTCACCCAGTTCGTTTAGTTTTTCTTGCACAAGCTGTCGGGGTAGATAGGTTCCCATATCATCTTCAAAAACAATGGTAACTACAGAAAGGCCGAAACGGGAAATAGAACGTATTTCAGTGACCCCCGGTAAGTTTCCCATTGCAAGTTCAACGGGATACGTCACAAATTGCTCGATGTCTTCGGTACCCAGGTTTTCAGATACTGTAATTACCTGAACCTGATTATTTGTTATATCGGGTACGGAACCGAGGTTAATAGTCAGCATAGAATAAATGCCAACACCAATTAAGGTTAGGACAAACAAGCTGATGATAAACTTGTTCCTAACGGAAAATGAAATAATCTTATCAATCATAAGGGTGTAATACTTCTTACACAAAGCCTTCTGTCCTACGCTTTGCGGTAACGCCTGCAAAGAAAACAGGAAACTTTGTTAGGTTTTTAAATATGCATCAGGACGATGCTTGTTAGCTCGAAGAAAAGAGAGAGAGCTAATTCCGTAGTACTACTGTTTTTAAAGAAAGAGCAGATTGATATTCTGCATTGGAAGGTGTAAACGAATGGATTTGATTTAATGCTGACTTTGAGAGAAAAGCATCAATGCGTTTGTTTTCAAATGCTAAGAAGTCTAAGGCTGAATCCTGATCAAACCGATTAGTGCGATTATCTTTTATACAGGTTTCAGCAATTTCAACATCATAATGATCGTCTGAGTCTTGATGATATTCAGTTCCATCATGTACATGATGGTTTTTATCGGCATGAATGATGTGCTCACTTGAAATGCTAACTGGAAGATCACATTTGGTTTCAATATTAACCGAACCATCTGACTCATAGCAATAAATAAGTGATTCACCTAAACCATGTATACTTAGGGTGTGCCAACCAATCCCCAACAGCAACACTGCGGAGATGAATCTTTTCGCTATTTGAATTCTTTTTGAATACATCCGTTTGATAATTACAAAATAAGAATAAGGCTAATGGGAATGCAAACCTTACACTTTCATGTGTAAAGTTTATCGGATTTTGTATTTCAGTAATAATGCTATTGAACTTTCCCAGAAGCTATTTTTACTAAGATTTCATTATGTCATCAAAAAAAATATTTCGTATCTTTGGAGTCTTCTCAGGAAATTATCTGAGTTTTGACTTATTGACTGTGGAATTCCCAAAATTCCCTTTGTTCCCATATAGTGGGTACATTTGAGGGTACAAAATTTAGAAAACCATAAAAAACTATATGCACCCGTAGCTCAACTGGATAGAGTACCTGACTACGAATCAGGCGGTTAGAAGTTCGAATCTTCTCGGGTGTACAATTAATTTAAGCTAAGTAACATAATTACAGTTATTTAGCTTTTTTATTTTGTAGGAACTGTACAAGTTTTGTACAACTTATCTATAGTTAAGAGTGTTTTAGCTACAAATCAAGTCAAGTACAGTTTAATTCGATTCTGTATTTCTCTTATTACGAATGTATATAAGAGTTGGGAAAAGAATAATCACAACTCCCCAAAGAACAATATAGAATGTGAGATCTTGACCATCTCTCCATGCACTGTAGGTTAAAAGTGTGGTTATCAAAAGACCTACTAGTCCATTTAGTTTCATCAGTTTATTTTTCATTGATCTATCAAGATTTGTTCAAATTTATTTCAACTAAATTTGGCCCCTAAGGGCCAAAGTCAAGGTGGGTGGGAGTTAGGTTTATCCCGCTATTGCACTCCCTAAAAAGAAAGTAAAGTACACGGAATAAAGCCACTCACTCCGCCACTATATATAGTACATGGAGTGGAGTGAGTAAACAAAAACCCCCACTAACTATATGCTAGTAGGGCGCATAAAGACTGACTAGAAGCTAATCTACTTAATCAAAAGCATCTTCTTAGTCTGGGTAAACGAAGGAGTTGTCAGCTTATACAGATACACCCCACTTGATAATCCTGAAGCATCAAAGGTAGCCGTATGATAGCCTGCGGATTGTGGTCGGATATAATCTTGGACTAATTGAAATGAAACGAAGTTTACCGCGAATATTAGTAGCCAGAAATGTTCGTTTTTTAGTTTGAACATATGCTTAAGACATTAGGTTTCTATTTTAAGAGAGTTCCAAATAGCTTTCGGAATATCATTCTTAAAATTGATGAGCTGTTTTGAATAATTAATTTCTTTCTCTAACTGATTATTCTCTTTATAAAACATATAACGTAAATAGACGGTCCAAAACTGTATTGTTGAATCTTTATCTTGTTCCATTATATAGGTCTTATCGATATCGATATTCTTAAATGAATTGTCTATAATACTCTTCGAAATTAACTCGTACATAGCTGTTTCAGCATCTTGAGTGACTCCCTTTTTATTTAAACGCTGAAATCTTTTTCTATCTGTAAACATAATCCCTGATTTTTCGGGCAGAGTTGTAGCCAGAAATAATCCAAGAGAAGTCAATGCGGATAATCCAAAGAATGAGTTTAGGTAACTATCGAATAGAATAAATACAATGAGGCATACGATGAAGTAAACAAACGAACTAATCGGACCCGCAATTAGTATATTAGAATAATGTTTAGGATTAATGTCCTTTTCGGTTTTAGGGACTGTTGCGGCAACTCCTCCGAAATAGGAAAGATTTTTATTAAAAAAGAATCGTAGCTCTCCATTTTCATCTTTAATTCCAAGGAATCCGATCACAAAGAGTTTAAGTTTATGTCCAAAAAAGAGACCGGTAATTAAATGTCCTAACTCATGAATGGTTATTGCTGCCAAAGGAGCAAGCAAGATCATTGGATAATAAATGATAGCTTCAGTTTTATTCCGTGGAAGAAATTTGTCTAAATGTGATTGGTCTAAGAAGAAATAGGTTAGCGCAAAAACTCCTAAGCTTAAAAGTGCCCCTAAAAGTCCCGAAATAATATTTTTTTTCACTGCTATCTTGTTAAGTTATTCTATTTAATGATACATTCTCATATCAAGATTTAAGAAGATTTTAAGAACTTAGGAAACAAAAATAAAAAAACGGCTACACTATAATAGTATAACCGTTTTATCATTATAAGTTGCTCCCCCTATTATTCAAAGATGCAGCAATACAAATCCAAATTGGATCGATCTCTACATAATTTCGTTTCTGTTTAAATGACGTACATGATTATTTTTTCTTTTTTTGTAGGTAATTGAAATCATGCAAAACATAATTAATGTTTTCAAACAAGTAGGAGGGCTCTCATCAGAAAATGAGCAAATCCTAATAAGTTCTATCCACAAAATCACCTTCCCGCCTAAAGTTGTTCTTCAAAAGCAAGGTAAGGTTTCAGATAAAATATATATCGTAGAAAAGGGCATCGTTCGAACCTTTTATTATAAAGACGGTAAAGATGTTACTTATTCAATTGCCACTCAAAACGATTTTGCTGGTTCTATGTCCAGCTTCTTCATGCAAAAGCCAAGCAATAAGATTGTGGAAACCATAGAGGAATCGGTATTATGGGAATTAGAATACCATAGGCTGGAATCGCTTTTTGAATCGAATCAAGAATTGAGTAGAATTGGAAGAATATTCACGAATTATGGGATTTCCGTTATGGAAAAAAGATTTGACGACATGATGTTTTATACGGCCAAAGAGCGCTATGATATTTTAATGCAAGAGCGCCCAGATCTCATCCTAAAAGTGCCTTTAAGTATGATTGCATCATATCTTGGCGTTACTCAAGAAACATTGAGTCGAATTAGAAAGTAGAATTTGACATTTGTCAAAAGGAATTTCACCTCAAGGGGTTAAATTGAAAGTGTAAAAACCATACTGCCATGCTTTCAAAAATTGAAATATTTTCGAGAATTTTTCTTGGGCTCATACTCTTTGTAATAGGCCTCAACAAGTTTTTTTATTTTTTACCGACACCACCTCCAGACGATTTCATCAAAGCCTTAATCAATACTGGCTATATGTGGGAATTAGTTGGAATCACTGAAGTTGTCGCCGGTATTTTGCTATTAATCAATAAATGGAAAGGTTTAGCCTTGATTTTTTCGGCAATAATCTCGGTAAATATTGTTCTGTATCGTTCCATGTTAGATTCAACAGGTATCGAATTGGCTCTACTGGTTGCCACATTCAATATTCTATTAATGTACTTTAATTGGTCGAGCTTTAAATCTTTGTTTCAAAATTAAGCGAGACCTTTTTTATTGAGTTGCAACCGCGTTAAGACTTTGTAGATAAAGAAAAAGCCATCGATTTTCGATGGCTTGTCTAATATGGCTCCCCCTATTATTCAAAGATGCAGCTCGAATAAAACAAAATGTGTTTTTATTTCGTTAGATTGTAACAATAAACAAGAAAAGTTGTCTTTAAATAAAACGATATGAGAAAATTACTTTTTGTATTTACAATCCTTCTAACTCTTAACTCTTGTTCGACTTTTAAATCAGGATTAACTATTCCTGCCAATCAAACATTCTTGTTAGGCGAATTCAATGATAAAAACTATACTGCGGAGTTAGTCAACAAATCAAATTTGACAGTTATAGTTAAGGCTGTAGGTAAAAAGTCAGGCGAAGTAACTCAAAGTTTCGGATTAGCACCAAAAGGAAGAACTAAAGTTTATATCAGCAAAAATGAAACCGTCTATTTTGAAAATGAAAATGGGATAGATGTGGAGGTTGATGTAATCCTCAGCAAGGGTGTACAAGGGATGAGATATATTGACAATAAATAAAAAACGGTCACACTAAAATAGTATTACCGTTTAATCATTTCATTCTCTTTCTTAATTATTCAAAGTTGAATTGTAAATGGTTTTCATTAATTAATATTTCCAAACTTTACAACTTATAATCATCTGCAAATTGATCAGATAACGATGAGAATGCCTATAAATCAATTACTTGTTTCAATTTTCTTTTTGATTTACCTTAATAGTTTTGGTCAACCAAATAAAGGCTTTGAACCAAAGTTCAAAAAGTCTAATAAAACCACTCACAAGATTAAGAAAGGTCAGGAATTTACCTTTGGTTATCTTGAAGTACTGGAAAACAGAAATGATCCGGATAGTAGAACGATTGAAATTCCAATTTATATTTTCAAAAGCCGGAGTCACAATCCAAAAAAAGACCCAATCATTTACACTGTTGGAGGGCCAGGTTCCACAACTATGCCGTCTGCGCAGTATATGAACTACTACAAGTACCTTGATGATAGGGATTTTATCTTAGTGGAACAACGTGGAAACTATTATGCAAAACCACACTTAGATTGTCCAGAATGGTCTCAAGCAATTTATGAGTCTAATCAACCAGATTTTGAATCCGAGCGACGGTAGCTCATTCCTGTACCAGTAATTATAGTAAGCGATTTTGGAGCCTCCATTTTGGCAGTATCAATATTGGCTGAGAATTTTTTTAAATTTTCTGCCGCTTCATCAATATATCCTACCCCTAATTTTATTTCAAAAGCAGCATAATCACCATTTCGTTTCTGTACAATAGCATCTACTTCTATTTCAAAAGAATACCCTTATGTCGTTTTTTATTGATTATTATACTTTTTCAACCATAGACATAGTA
>CAKZLH010000013.1 GCA_937125285.1 uncultured Balneolaceae bacterium
AGGAGATCGTGGTAAACGACGTTCCTCGAGCCGAAGAGGCGACAGTAGATCGGGTGGAGGACGATCCAATTCCGAAGAAGGGGGAGGTCGTTCTGGGCGACGAAATGACTCTAGAGGTGGAGGATCGCGTCGGAAGTCAGGGGGCGGTGGAGGATCACGCCGAAAATCTGAGGGTGGAGGCTATAAGGGTAAAGGCTCATCCAGTGGTGGTAAATCCCGCCGTTCCTAGTTAGTGTAGCTATCTGCTATGCAGTAAGTCACCTTTCATTCAATCCTGCCAAAAACCTAGGTGCTCTACGCGCCTGGGTCATTTGCTCAAAAGCGTAGGCAAAACTTAGTAAACGTGCTTCGTCCCACGCTCGGCCGAAGAAAGACATTCCTACCGGTAAGCCTTCTATGCTACCCATTGGCACGGTAATGTTGGGGTAACCCGCTCGTGCAGCTGGTGAACTGGAGGATAGTCCAAAATTATCGCCATTCACTAAATCAATTTTCCATGCGGGGCCGCCTGTAATTGAGACCATGGCATCAAGTTCAAATTCATCCATCACTCGGTCGATTCCTTCGGCTTGTGTTTTACGCTGCAAATTTTCTAAGGCCTTGATGTAATCAGTGTCGTTTAAACTTCCTTTGGCTTGAGCAGTACTAAGGAGTTCATGATCAAAGAATCGCATCTCAATTGGATCAGCTAAGGTCCGTTCAATAATCTCTTCTAAGTTTTTAACCGGTGCTTGATTGCCAAGAGATGTCAGGTACTCGTTTATTCCATTTTTGAACTCATAGAGCATTACTTGATAGGAGTCGCCACCAGGATTCTGGCTTGAGATTTGATCGAGTTCAATGAGCGTTGCTCCAGCAGCTTCGAGTTCTCTGAGTCTTTGATTGAAGAGAGTGTCTACTCGAAAGTGTCTTCCCCTAGGGCCATTATATACACCAATTCTGGCACCCTTGAGTGATTCTTTGGATAAATTAGCCGCATAATCAGTTCCAAGGTAATCTACGCTAGCAAGGGTTTTAAGGTCGGTAGAGTCTACACCGACCATAGCCGTTAGGGCGATAGCCGCATCTCTAACACTTCTGGTCATAGGCCCAGGAGTATCCTGAGTATAGGAAATTGGAATTATTCCGCTTCTGCTGAGCAAACCTACGGTAGGTTTGACCCCCACCAACCCATTGGCATTTGCAGGGCAAGTAATAGATCCGTTGGTTTCGGTACCAATGGTAAACATCGATAGATTAGCGGATGCGGCTACTCCTGATCCGGCACTTGAACCGCATGGGCTTCGGGTGATATCATATGGATTTTTGGTCTGCCCCCCTAGGCCACTCCATCCAGAAGAAGAAAAGCTAGAATGAAAATTAGCCCACTCACTTAAATTGGCTTTACCTAAAATTACAGCACCTGACTCACGTAATCGTTCTACGATATAGGCATCACGATAAGGGATGGATTCTTTCAGTACACGAGATCCGGCGGTGTTGGGCATGCCTTCGCGAGTATCGATATTGTCTTTTAAAATGACGGGTACTCCAAAAAGTACTCCTCGCGTGTCTCCGCTATTCAGAGCGGCATCTAATTGTTTAGCAATGGCTAGTGCCTCAGGGTTCAGGTGAAGAACAGAATTTAAAGCAGGACCATTGGGGTCTTTGTCGAGAGCTTCAATTCTACCAAGATAGGCCTCAACGACCTCGGTTACCGTAAAAAGACCTGTTTCATATCCTTGTTGTAGTTCTTCTATACTTATCTCTTCAAGTCCTAGGCGTTGGAAAGAAGCGTTAGAAGGATTATCAATTCCATAGTGATTCTTGCCTCCACATTGGGCTAACAAAACTAGAACAATGGGAAGCAAGAATACTCGAAATTTCATAGGAGTGTGCAGTTTTCCTTAGGCTTAGTACCGATACTCGTCAGACTTATAGGGACCAGTGATTGGAACTCCAATATAAGCGGCTTGTTCTTCGGTTAATTCCTCAAGTTCCGCACCTATTTTAGATAAGTGTAGTCGAGCTACTTTTTCATCTAAAGATTTAGGAAGGGTATGCACTTTTCCAGACTCAAATTCCTCGGGGCGATTCCAAAGCGCAATTTGTGCGAGCGTTTGGTTCGCAAAGGAATTACTCATCACAAAGGA
>CAKZLH010000014.1 GCA_937125285.1 uncultured Balneolaceae bacterium
GTGGCCGGTGAAGAAAAGTCGAACCAATAATATCTTTAAAGTGACTACTCCAGAGTCTTATTACCAACTCTTAAGAGTATGGGAGAATGGAGAATCACTATCGGCCGAGCAGACCTTTCAGGCGGTAATGGAATACTCTAAGGCACACCGTCACGAAAATACAACCGTTGCTCCGGATGTTATACATGCACTTATTCATAACCAAGACACTACGGCTACCAAAGCGTATCAATTACACGGTGTTGATGAGTGGATATCCTTTGTTCATTACGATTTGGGTCGAGATGGCTATGCCTATAAAGATCGATTGTCTCAAAATATTCATGATGAAAAGGGGCAGTGGAAGGTATGGAATGAAGGGTGGCAGTATCGAAACGATGGAGTAGATATAGGGGGTGTGCCCGATCGGTATTATGTGAGTTGGACGGAACCCGGTGAATGGCTACAGTTTACCATTCAAGTGCCGAAGGCTTCTGAGTATGCATTAGAACTTGAGACCAAAGGAATCGCTAGTATAATTAAATTGGAAATTGTTGATGAAATACAACTCGATGAAATTGCTATAAACACAGATCCTGATATTACACCGACAGAGTGGTCGAGCACTACCGTACAAGGTATTGAACTACCTGCAGGGGAGCATAAAATTCGATTTCATATACAGGAGGGGGCCCCAGATTTACGAGCCTTTCGATTAGTTAGCGTCCTTCAATAAGAGCTTCTTGGAACGGCACTAACATCTCCCATTCTTCTATCGTCGCCAGTGCTTTTTGATACTCCATTAGCATTTGCCAGTGACCATTCGAGCGTGTGAGTAAAGCCTCAAAATGAATATAGACTTGTTGATTTGGTTCATTGTGCATTCCCCATGCATACAAAAATATTCCGGTAAGATGAGCAGTGGTCTCTCCAAAAACCCAATCGGAAAATCTAAATTGTACGGAAGCGTTCATGGTTCCTTTTTTAGTGTCCTCAAAACCTTGTTTCCAGTCATTTAGAGCTGTTTGAATAGGGATACTGCTATCATTCATGCCATTTATTAGTATAGCTTCTTTGTGGAAAGATGCCGAATACTCGTTGTAATCACCTTCGGCCACTTGACGTTCGGCCTCAACCCAAAAAGCAACTATTTCATCGGTTACGGAAGATTGTGCGGATAGATTACTTACCAAAAAAATGGCTAATAAAAGGCTACGCATAGTTTTTCTGTTTAAAATACTAAGTCCAACGATAATTTCTACCTCGCACTGAAAGTACTCTAGCCCGCAGTTTTTTTGTCGGAACTCGAGATATCAATTATAAAACGGAAATATTATCGGGTTTAACCGTTTTGTATGCGGAATTTATGTGGGTATTGAGCCTTATTCAGGTATAATCATTGAACATGATATACATGCACCAGAATTACATTGATGTCCAATCGTTATTGGGGGACATATATTGCAGGGCTTATGTGTAATGGCTTGATATTCACATCCCTCATTTCCAGAATCACAATTGCAAGTAGGTAAGATATTTAATTCTGAATATGCATTCTTCAACGCCTCACTGTTATTGTCATTAAATCGTAAAACGATGGATTTCCCAAATGCCTGTATTGGTAAAGATGCATAATTTTCTGAAACTCCGTCCCAAATTTCTAAATTATTTTTTGCAAAAAAATCATTCAATTTCTTGTTTAGATCTTTTATAATAAACAACCAATTTGCATCAAATTTTTCACCACAAGGTATAGGTTTATTTAAAGTTTCGATGATGGATATATCAAGGTTCATATTAATAATATCTACATATTCTATACTCGAGGAATCTACCTTATTTTTTTCTGGTTCAACCCATTTTCCTGTACATGCAGATGTGCATGCAGAACAACCTACTTGATCCGGTTGGCTATCTCCCCCAGGAAACAATACAACGTTACATCCTGACCCAGTACATGTGCATTGATACCTCATTTCACCGCTCTTTAGGACATAATTCTCGTCATGCTTGGTCACCACATAATACCCATCTGGAAGTGAAAAAGAGACTTCATTTGGATTTAGGTAGGTAGCTTCTGTACCCTCCGGAATAACTAATTCAGCAAGCTGAACATTACTGAGTTTAGATGGTAATTTTTGTTGTTCAAAACTTTCAAAATCCTCTTCACATTCGGCGCATATATTTGAATTTTGATTACAATTAATTAATATAAATGGTAGGGTAATTAATGTGTAAAGTATAACCCATCTTACTTGTATTTTTTTTAACATGATACCAATATTTTTATAATAGATTTATTAAAAGAACATTAATAATTACTATTGAGAATAGCAATCGCTTTCATTTTATGTTTATAAATCTAGAAAACTCTGTTACAAAAACTCTTCTGGTTCCATATCGACTAACCAAATGGGTGCTGTGGTATCAAATAAAGCACACTCTTTATGTGGTAATTTCCAAAGCCAAAGAATTGAATGAATAGAATTCGGAACATTTTCTTATCAAAATACTAACTGCTAAACAAAATGCGGCATCAAATATTGTTTTGGTTCAGACCTACTTCTAAAAATTAGAATTAGGAATTACTAGCCACTGATTCGCACAAGAGAGTGACTTGAGGTGAAATTTTTTATCCCTCAAGTATCTTTTCTATTTAGTATTTGCCAATAATACCTCTCATAAGCAAAAGAAAACCGCTTACAAACTAGCTTGTTGAAGAGAATTTCAGAATAATTCGAAAATACTTACTGCCATATATAAACCGTAACTTATAAGGCTTTAAGACAAATCAATTATTTAGCATGCAAAAGATTTTAAACCTCTTCGAGGGAAGTAGTGACATTAACTATAAAACAGAAATTCTCTCGGGTTTAACGGTAGCCATGGCCTTAATACCTGAGGCAGTAGCTTTTGCGCTCATTGCGGGCTTATCTCCTTTAACCGGATTGTATGCGGCATTTATGATGGGTTTAGTGACATCTATTTTAGGTGGTCGGCCAGGTATGATTTCCGGAGCCACCGGTGCGGTTGCCGTAGTTTTGGTGGCATTAGCCCAACAATATGGTGTCGAGTATGTGTTTGCAGCTGTGATATTAGCAGGGGTACTTCAGGTAATAACAGGAGCTTTAAAGCTCGGGAAACTTATGCGGCTAGTGCCTCATCCGGTGATTTTTGGATTCGTGAATGGATTAGCGGTTATCATTTTTATGTCGCAATTAGCGCAGTTCAAAGACCCGACAGGCGCTTGGTTAACTGGATCTGAAATGTTCATTTTTCTTGGATTTGTTCTACTGACGATGGTTATTATCTGGGGACTGCCTAAAATGACCAAGGCTGTACCTGCTTCACTCATGGCCATTCTTAGTGTATTCGGCATTGTTGCTGCCTTTGGTATAGAAACCAGAACAGTTGGAGATATTGCTTCAATCGCAGGTGGTTTCCCTCCCTTTCATATTCCTAGTGTTCCTTTTAGTATAGAAACCTTGGTAATCATCTTCCCCTATGCCGCGATCATGGCAGGTGTAGGACTTATTGAAAGTTTACTCACCTTAAATATAATCGATGAAATAACCGAGACTAGAGGGCGAGGGAATAAAGAAGCAGCAGCACAAGGAATAGCGAATATGCTTTCCGGGCTTTTTTCTGGTATGGGAGGGTGCGCTATGATTGGTCAGAGTCTGATCAACATCTCGGCCGGTGCCCGTGCAAGGCTTTCTGGAATTGTAGCCTCGGTCATGTTACTCGTTTTTATCATGTTTGGAGCGGGTCTGATAGAACAAATGCCGATGGCTGCACTCACAGGACTTATGATTATGGTTTCCATAGGTACATTTGAATGGGCCAGTCTTCGCACATTCAACAGAATGCCAACTTCCGATTTATTTGTTATGGTGGTGGTTACCTTGATAACGGCAGTCCTGCATAACTTAGCGGTTGCCGTGCTTGTTGGGGTCATTATTGCGGCTTTGGTGTTTGCATGGGACAATGCAAAAAGAATCCGAGCCCGTAAGCACATAGACGAAAATGGGGCAAAACATTATGAAATTTATGGGCCACTGTTCTTTGGGTCGGTGACGGTTTTTAACGAAAAATTTGATGTACTTAACGACCCTGACGAAGTAATTATCGACTTTAAGGAAAGTAGAGTGGTGGATATGTCGGCCATCGAAGCCTTAAACAAAATTACAGAACGCTATTTGAAGGTAGGCAAAACGGTGCACCTTAAGCATTTGAGTCCAGATTGCAGAACCCTTTTAAAAAATGCGGATAAAATTATCGATGTAAATGTAATGGAAGACCCGACCTACCATCTGGTAGTTGATAAGGTGTAGTAGTTGGCCAGGTGAATACTTCTAATCCCACACGATAAGCAAGTTCAAAGGTCTCTATTCCTGTCTTCCATTTGCTGAACCAGCTCGAGTACTTTCAACCCGTTTAAACCCATATTGGCAAAGGTATCCAAGCCGTTATTTGGGAAATTCTGTCGTGTTCGATGAATAAAAAATTGCCGAGATAAGTCAACTCCAAACGCTTCATCAATCGCTTCTGAGCCCATTAA
>CAKZLH010000015.1 GCA_937125285.1 uncultured Balneolaceae bacterium
TTAGCGGGTGTAACATCTGCGGGTGTACTTATGGCATTATTTCAGTCGAATGCAGGTGGAGCATGGGATAACGCCAAGAAGATGATTGAGGAAGGAGTTACCATCGAAGGTGTGGATTATAAAAAAGGTAGCGAGCCGCATAAAGCAGCGGTGGTAGGTGATACCGTAGGTGACCCTTTTAAAGATACTTCTGGGCCTTCACTTAATATCCTATTAAAACTAATGTCAGTGGTTGCCTTGGTAATCGCGACAATGATATAATTATCATCATTCGAAAAGACTCGATTGATGAGTGATTCCAATCTATTAAAACTGGTGTTCTTCCATGATCAACGCATGGAAGAACTTTCCAGTTCTAAAGCCGTTTCAAATCAAACGGAATTAGATCCTTTGGCATTATTTACACAGCCAGACCCTACCTATTCTAGACTATTATTTATGGGGACTGAATTAGCAGACAAGCGATTTGGTCTCAATTGTTTAGAACACAATCACGAATTGGTTGCTATTTTTAACCGACTATACTCACCGCTGATGGCTTCTAAAACCTCAGACACTATGTCTTTGGGTGAATGGATAGAGAATGCTCCAGTAAATGCTTTTATCATTGTACAAAGTAATGATGAAGCTAAAGAAGCAGAGGCTGAGCTTACGAGTAAGGTTTTAGAAAATGGAGGGCTATTTTCAGAAGCAACGGAGCATAGTAATAGCAGTTGGGGCTATGAAATAAGTCCAGATCAAATACATACAATCCTTATGCAAGGATATCAGGTAATCATAAAAATACCGGCTGCCAATGGATATGATTTAGAACTCTATAGCCGATCGAACCCTTATATCAGCTTTTTCTATCCGATACAGTCACTGCTACCCGATGCTTTTCGTTTTTTTAGTATAAATGGAAAGCGAGTGCATACAAGAGAGGCTTTGTATTTTGAATTTTCTAGGCTTCATAATCCCCCTCATGGATATGAGGAAGTTTACCCAGAGTCGGTACTTTAAATTTGCACACTCATTACATTTTTCTGTGCAAACTGTCCGGATAAATATTTATCTTATTTAGACTATATTTAAATAAGAATGATATTACCACTTACCACCACCAAAGAAGGCGAAAAAGTACGGGTCAGTTGTTTGAACTGCCAGACCGAGGATACGTGTAGACTGCATGAGCTTGGTTGTGTAGAAGGTGTTTCGGGTATTGTAATATCGAACAAAAAAAATATCATTTTTCAAGTGGGTGAATGTCGTTTAGCAATAACGGCGCCACTTGCAAAAAATATTCTTGTTGAACCTATTGATGTAAAATAACCGGTTCACCGAGTACCAACTATACCGTAATAGATTTTCTCTATGACATTATCTGAGGCTATTCCAACGACTACTTATAGGGTAATTAAGATAGATGGAAAAGATTTAGTTCGTATTATGGAGATGGGTATTACACCTCATTCTGAGCTTCAGGTTATCCGAAAAGCCCCTTTGGGTTATCCTATCGAAATCAAAATTAGAGGCTATTTATTGAGTCTCCGTAAAGAAGAATGCGAAGCCATAGAGGTAGAGTTGAAATGAGTCATTCCACTGATTTGTTAACTAAACCAAGCACCATTGCTCTTGTAGGAAATCCAAATACAGGAAAATCTACCATTTTTAACGCCCTAACGGGACTACGTCAAAAGATTGCCAATTACCCCGGCATTACGGTAGAGCGAAAAATGGGTACGACCATTATCAATGGTATACTTCATAAAGTCATCGATTTACCAGGCGCTTATAGTTTAAATCACAAAAAAGCCGATGAGCGGATTACCTACGAGACATTAATCGGGAGTTACGATCATGAAGAGACCCCGGATCTACTTCTCATGGTTGTGGATGCAAGTAATTTGGATAGGAATTTATTTTTAGCCTCTCAAGTCATGGATCTTCAGATTCCCATGATGATGATACTTACAATGAATGATGTGGCCTCTGATAGAGGTATAGATGTAAATTCAACACTTTTATCTGAGCAGTTAGGCATCCCTGTTATAACTCTTAATGCGAGAGCAAAGGACACTTCAGACCGAATAAAAAAAGCCTTAACACAGTTTGGTGTAGCGGTACCTAAAACATTCTTATGGAATCCATCTGAGCCGTTACGAGACGCAATAGACTCCATTGTTCAACAATGGCTTAGCCCTTTTACCGATCTGCCTGAACGGGCTAGACCCATCGAGGCCTTACGATTGTTAGCTGAGGGAAGCCTCGATGAGGTTTATTACTCCTACCAAGAGGAGTCTTTGGGAAGAAAACTCATCCTTCAACTTCAGAATCAATTGGAAGAGCGGGGAGAGAATCCAATGGCAGCTGAAGTAATTCAGCGTTATCAGTTTATTGGGGACGCTACCCATGGTATCGTCGAGCAGGAATCTCGTGAAGAGCGTACATGGACCGATCGGTTAGACGCGGTGTTTACTCATAGAGTTGCAGGTCCCATCTTATTTTTGTTGGTCTTACTGGTTATGTTTCAGTCTATTTTTAGTTGGGCTACTCCATTTATGGATATGATCGACCTGTTGTTTGTTGAGTTGGGTATGTATGTTGGTAATCTACTTCCTCAAGGTTTACTGAATAGCTTGATAGTGGATGGGGTTATTGCTGGACTAGGAGGTGTGGTTATATTCCTACCTCAAATTATTTTCCTTTTCTTGTTCATCTATTTTTTAGAGGGTACGGGATATATGGCCCGGGCTGCTTTTGTGATGGATGGTTTTATGACAAAAGTCGGTCTGCATGGTCGTTCTGTAGTACCATTAATGTCTGGATTTGCCTGTGCTATCCCAGGAATTATGGCTACGCGTACTATTGAAAATTGGAGAGATCGACTCATTACCATTATGATTTTGCCATTTATGGCTTGTTCTGCTCGCTTACCTGTTTATGCCGTAATGATTGCGGCCTTTGTTCCCGACCATCGTATTCTTGGTAT
>CAKZLH010000016.1 GCA_937125285.1 uncultured Balneolaceae bacterium
GCCCGTTGAACGGCCTCCCACTCGGCCTGCTCACCCTCGCCAAACACCTGAACTTGCAACTGCATCACTGGCGTCCTACCCCTAGCATCTATCGATCGCTTACGCACATGAATGCCCAGAATCGTTTCTGCTTCCTTGTTTTTCTCGGGTTGAACGGATCTTTTCCCTCCATGTTGAACCGAGCCTTTCCTCCCGGTTACATTCGCCTTAGATCTACCCAACACCTTTTCCACCTCTTTACGTAAGAGTTCGGTCTTAGCGGCTATTTCAGGGGAAACACGGAGGGTTAATTCGTTAGGCATGATTATTCTTTCTTCTTACGGGCTCTCTTTCGTTTTTTCTTTTTCAATTCTTTCGCTTTCAAAAGTTCTTCCACCGATTCATATTGATGTACAGGAAATAATAAATCAAACTCTGGACTGCATCTAAGAACCTTCGAAATCATTATTAGATGCTTAAGCGAAATTTCTCCCGTCTGCTCAAACCGCTTAACGCTACCAAAACTAACCCCTGAGCGCTCGGCCAATTCTTGCTGAGTAAAATTTCTTCTAATTCGATTTTGCTTTACACGATCTGCTAAGTCCTGAGAAATTTCTTTAGGCGACTTGATAACATTAAGAAGTGTAATACTCATATTTTAGTCATTATATATAAAAATAGCACTTATATGATAATATATTGTCATATAAATATAAGTAAACCAATCATTAAACTATCACTATTTAAGCAATATTTTCCATCAAATTATACCCGAATCTTCACCTCAAATTTAAATCATTCCCAATCCACCTCCCCCCCCAACAATTCTCCCACTCTTTCCCTATACTCCACCTATGAATTGCCCCCTATGCTCAACCCCGAGCCAGCTTTATCACACCCATACCGAACGAGACGATCAGCAGTACTTCCGCTGCCCTGAATGCCTTAGCATCTCTATGCATCCCCGGCACTACCTAACGCGAGAAGAAGAAAAAGCCCGCTACCTCACCCATAACAACGACGTCAACGACCCAGGCTACCAAAAGTTCGTTCGCCCCGTCATCCAAGCCGTAACTACCCGCACCCACACCAACCATCATGGCCTAGACTACGGCGCCGGAACCGGCCCGGTTATTACCAAACTTCTTCGCGAAAAAGGGTACTCCATGACCACCTACGATCCTATTTTCATCCCAAACTCCGAGGCTCTAAACGCTTCCTACGATTTTATCGTATGCTGCGAAGTGGCCGAGCATTTCCATGATCCCCAAACCGAATTCGCCCGCTTCCGCCAATTACTCCACCCAGGCGGCCTCTTGGTCATCAAAACCGAACTCCTCACCACCGACATTGACTTCCCCAGCTGGTACTACATCAACGACCCAACCCATACCCTATTCTATAGCCCCGAAGGCATGCGCCTAATCCTCGAACAGCGTGGTTTCAACACCCTCGAACTCTCCCCTCGCTTGGTTGTTGCAAAGAAAGTCTAAATAGCTATCTTAGCTCTGCACACTCAAAGTGGTTTCCTCTCACTCAAGGATCCACTTTTTCACTCGCTTATTCACTCATTCACTCTCGAAAACTCATGCGCAGATCAACCGCCATCCTGCTGGTCAGCTGCCCGGATCAAATCGGGCTCATCCACACCATAACCGAATTTCTCTCCCGTCATAACGGCAACATTGTACAGCTCAATGAACATGTCGAGAGGCCCGACAATAGTTTCTTTTTTCGGGTTGAATGGGAACTTGAGCACTTCACCATACCCAAATCAGAACTTGCTAAAGAACTAGAGAAAGCTTTGTTTTCGAAGTACGAGATGCAATGGCAGTTATATTTCACCGATGAAAAGCCCCGTATGGCGGTTTTTGTTTCCGAGTCCTCTCATTGTATTTACGACATCTTTTCGAGGTACTTTTCAGACGAGTGGTTTGTAGAAATACCCGCTATCCTATCCAATCATCGCACCCATGAAACATTAGCGCAAAAGTATGACATCCCCTTTTATCACTTCCCAATGAGTTCGGACACTAAAGCCGATCAAGAAGCTCTTCAACTTCAGTTGCTAGGGGATTTAAAGGTCGATTACATTGTATTGGCTCGATACATGCAGATACTAAGCCCCGAATTCGTGGCAAACTTCGAAAATAAAATCATTAACATTCACCACTCCTTCTTGCCGGCATTT
Source organism: uncultured Balneolaceae bacterium (assembly GCA_937125285.1). GTDB lineage: Bacteria > Bacteroidota > Rhodothermia > Balneolales > Balneolaceae > UBA1275. The sequence goes on from CAKZLH010000016.1 coordinate 2,171, forward strand.
GCAGGTGCCAAACCGTATCACCGCGCCTTTGAACGTGGAGTTAAAATCATTGGAGCTACCAGCCATTATGTGACCCAAGATTTAGATGAGGGTCCCATCATTGAACAATCTGTCGCAAAAGTTTCTCACAAGGACACGGTCGATGATTTAAAAACCAAAGGAAAGGATATTGAAAAGATGGTCTTATCTCGAGCTATCAGCCTACATCTTCAGCGTCGAGTGTTGGTTCACAAAAATAAGACAATAGTGTTTGAGTAGAGCTTCATTACTTTAGTGTAAATGAGGGCTTTGTACTACAGTCCGTAGTCGAAACTTTTATGTAAAATTTGTGTTTTCGAGGATTTTTAAAACATGCCTAGCGCATGTTTTTTTAGCTCAAAAATGGACAAAATGGACACTTAATCCGACACTGGTTTTATACATAAAGTAACACTGCAATTATGGGAAAAATTGGTTTTAGAATTAGATCATCTAGGGAAGGGCAGGTACCCGTTTATGTATATGTATACTGGCCTTATGGAGGTAGGGAAGAAGTGAAGACTGGCCTGTTTGTACAATTAGTTAATTGGGATACAGAATCACAACGAAGCTTCGGTGTGAGTTTGTCTGACTTTGAACTCAACGAGGCTTTAGATCGTTTAGAACAACACCTTCTTAGGGTGATAAATAAGAATGACTCTAAGGGTCTGGGTTCAATTGATTCTAGCTTAGAGAATCACGTTAATCAGTGTTTTTATCGTGTTAAACTAGATAAATCAGAAACGCTTCTCTACCATATAGAAAGCTATATTGAGTCTGCTTCGTATAGAAAAGTGAAGCGCACAGGGTTGATAGGTCTTTCTCAAAACTCTATTGGAAACCTTATGCGTTTCTATGAGGTAGTTGAAGAGTTTGAAGAATATAGAAATGCTAGCATTTATCTAAATGCTTTAGATCACGGATTGGTTCATTCTTTTCAAGAATGGTTACTTTCAGTAAAACAGTATTCAGTAAATAGTGCTGGCCTTCAAATTAAACTGCTTAAGATGGTTTGTAAAGATGCTGAGCGTAAAGGAGTTAATGTTCATACTTATACTAGACATATCGAATCGTTTACCCAGCGTTCCAAGGATCGTATACTACAGACTCTTTCATTCGATGAGATCAATCAGATTAAAGCTCTACGAGGTCTGCCATCCAATTTAGAGAATACTCGCCGTTGGATGCTCATTGGACTATTTATTGGTCAGCGTGTTTCTGATCTACTCGCGTTAAAGCCCAATCAGGTGAGACAGGCTGAAGTAGGTATTTACGTTGATCTCTTACAGCAAAAGACCGACAAGTATGTAACAGTTGGGGTAGTAGATAAGGAGGTGATAGAATTTCTTACTAAATACTTTCCTTATACCATTACCCAGCAAGAGTTCAACAAGCAGTTAAAGACCATTTGTCAATTAGCCGGAATTACTCAAATGGTAAAGGGGTATAAAATATGCGAGGTGAGTAAAAGGCGTAAGCTAGGAGTGTACCCTAAGTACAGTATTATCTCTTCACATGATCTTAGGAGGTCTTTTGCAACGAATTTCTTTGGGAAAATACCAACTCCGATTCTAATGCAAATCACTGGCCATTCAAAGGAAAGTACGTTCTTAGGTTATATTGGAGCTCAGGTGAATAAGGACGCCTATGCGGATGCATTTATGAGGGCGGCTGCTACTTTGTAGGGTCTGGACCTTGATGCATGAGGCTTTCCTGATCTCTTTCTTTAAGCAGTTCTAGTGTGTATTGATCACGAACCGATTTGGTTTTTGGAAGCAGATAATTGGATAGGCTTTGAACTAAACGTACACGGTCTGCATTCGAAAGTTCGTCCTGGTGCATGATCAGATGATCTAAAGCTTCTTCATAAAGAAGTTCCATTTTCTCTTTGATATTAGGTTCAAGCTTTTTTGCTTTACCTCTCATGCTTTTTTGACCTGCTAAACGGGTGGTTTCGGAATTAAATGACATAAATCAAAATTATGACAATCAACGCTTTAGGCAAAGAGCGTTTAAGTTGTTTTTTTTAACAATTATTTAAAACTAGGCGTTATTCTGAGTAGAATAACACGTCATCCTCTTTTGGATTTATGAATTCAAACTCAAGAGTTTTATTTAGTCCTTCTTCAAGAGTATAAGGTGAATTAAAAATTGAATGTGCTTTTGTTGCATCAAACTGAGTAGTAGCACAGAATTTTTTGACTCGAACAGAACTTATCGAAAGCTTTTTTCGAGTTACTAGGGCTAGTAAATCAAATACATACCCTCCTAGCATGCCTAGCCGGTAAGGAATTCTAGTTTTAGGAATTGAAAGATTCATTTTATTTTCTATGATAGCCGATAATTCTGACATTGTGAAATCAGGTTTGTCGGCGTAGTTATACACATGATAACCTGGTTCGTTCTTCTCTATTCGATCCTTGATGAAGGCTACAACATTGCCCACATAAGCCATAGATTTCTTGTTCTTGCCTTTACCAATCATTAAAAATTTCCCCGAACTAATTTGTTTCAACAAATTAAAAACGTTACCTCTATTTCTTTCTCCAAAAATAACTGTCGGCCGAATGATAGTTACAGACTTTCCCTCGGGATCTTTTTCATACCATTCCTTAATTAATTTTTCTGCTTGCCATTTACTTTTACCGTAATGGTTGAACGGGGCTATAGGATGCCCTTCTATGGGATTAATTTTATTCAGACCATAAACAGCAACTGAACTCGTAAAAATTAGGTTTTTTATACCTAACTCATCCATTTTGGAGAGAACATTTTTTGTACCTTCCACGTTAACGTCATAATAGAGAGAAGTTGGCGCAACATCATCTCTATGCTCTGCCGCTAGGAGCACTACCGCACAAGTTTTGGCACTTATTACTATTGAATTTCTCTCCCTTATATCACAAAATGAAGAAATACTAGGAAAAAATGCACTTCTATTTTTATCGTAATTAAAACAATTACTCTTACCTAGTAATGAAATTAATCGAGTACCTACGAAACCTGATCCTCCAACAATTGATATCATGTTCTAAGTAATTTGGAGTACAAAAACTTTAACAAAAATAGAGGAATAATTCTAGGAAAGCCTCTAACTAAAATATTTCGAGTAAACTTCGAATAATCAATCAGACCATTTTGAAGTAATCTTCTTTGAAATTTAATCTCCTTTTTCAAAAAACCGATTCCCTGTCTTCGTTGGATCATATTATTACCTATTCTGGCATGAACTAATGGCTCATTAATGTTTGCTCCCTTATGTTTTTGAAGTAGGCGCATCCAAAGATAATAGTCTTCATAACCTGGCATATCGATATATCCACCAACTTTAAGTATAATGGACTTTTTAAATAGAACAGTCATATGATTAAAAGGGTTTCGCATATGTTTTGTCGATTCAATATCTCCTGGGGTTAAGGGGACTTGTCGTATTTGAATGATATCATTAGGTCTGTGAAGGAATTCATTAATCGTACTTCCAACTATGGTTAAATCAGGGTTTTTTTCCAAGTATTTTAATTGCTTTTCAAATCTCATTGGTAGAGAAATGTCATCAGTATCCATTCTAAAAACTAACTCATTGGAGCATTTATGTAATCCATAGTTTAAAGCATATCCTAAGCCCATATTCTGTTTATATCCATAGACTTTTAAAAATGGGATTCTTTTTTTTAAATCCAGAATAATTGTTTCTAATTCTAGAGTAAGTAATCCATCTTTAATAAGAATGATTTCTTCTGGTTTGATAGACTGATCAATTGAAACCGATTCAATTGCCTCTTGCAGAAACATTATATTTTCCTTTCTGTACACAGAAAGGAGTACAGAAAACTTGGTCACACTTTGAAGTTTGATGAATGAATAAATCGATTTGAAAATGTTGGCGAAATATGCTTTAGCTTTTTATAATCTCTGACCGATTTTTTATAACCACCTCTCAGACTATAATACTTGCTAAGTAGAAAGTTAAATAAAATGCCTAAAGGTGTTTTGTGCCACAACAACAGTATGCTATTTATTAGTAGATTATCATGGTATAAACCCTTCGTTTCTCCAACATCTAACTTTTTATTTCCTTGAAGCTCTCTATAGAGGTCTATCCATTTCCCATTCTTCCCACCTAAAATTGTTTCAAATTCTTTTCCAATAATGCTAAATAATTTCTTTGAAAATTCATCAACCTCTATAAAATTACATTCTATTTCACCTTTTAACGGTAATGAAAAAGATTCCGCAGATACACAATTCTGTATAAACCTATTCCAATTACCTCCAGGCCCATAAACAATTGTCGGGTAGACAATTTGCTTATTAAATGTGGATTTCGCTTTTCTGAAATATCTATCTATTGATCGCTTAGTAGAACAATATGGGTCATAATAGGAATTATAATTATAGGTTAACCGACCTCTATTAATTTTTAATACAGAGATTGAACTTATCAAAACAAAAATCCCATCGAAATCGGCTTTATTTGCTGCTAGCACTAGAGATTTGATAAATTGCATATTATTATTGTAACTATGATCAAAGGCAAAGTGAAGGATTATATCTGGATCATATTTCCTGATAACACGCTCATTTTCTTGACAATTTCCTATTTCTAAGTTTATAAATGTTACATTATTTTCTTTCTTTTCCTTCCCTCTGGTTACACCAATTATGTGCTTGAAATTATTTGAATTTTGCTTTATGAAGTTAGAACCAAGAAAGCCTGTTGATCCTGTTATTAAAATAGTTTTCACGGTGTTTATTTTTTAATTTCGAGATAATCAAATAGTCTCGCGGCTAAAGCGGCAATGGTAAATCCATTATTTACGTTACCTCCGGTTGGAAAAACGGAACCATCGCAAATAAATAGATTGTCAACATCAAATGACTTAAGGTTTTTATCTACAACTCCATCAGTAGAATTTTCTGCCATTCTGCAAGTTCCAACATGGTGTGCTGCTGAGGTAAAGTTATTAGCCCAATCTAAGTCATTAAAAGAATGTGTAAACTCATATTCTTCTTCTGAGAAGCCTTGTTCCTTCAAGACATGGTAACACTTTTCAATGCTAGTTATGTCTTCCTCTGATACTTGCCAATGTACCTCAGCTAAGGGGAATCCATATTCGTCTACTTCGGTATCACTTAGCTTAACAAAGCTCTTGTCGTTTGGGGTCTGCTCGGAAACAAAAAATAAATCTGCATACTTATAGGTTGCATTATAACTCAATTTGTAGATTAAAATTTGCAGTGCAATGTTGATATTCCGTAATACAAATAAAATATCTTTTATTTTTATTTTCCCATCTTTAAATGTGAGTAATGAAAGTTTTACCCTTTCAGATTTATTATCAATTCCTTTTGAAAAAGAAGGTCTCAAATAAAAACAGTGATTAGGTAGTTTTTCCTTTTCTTGAAGAAAGGTAGTAAAGGTTAGCCCAGATTTTATAGCTATGTTTGGCACATACTTTTTTGCAGAATATAATTGAGCTTTTTGGGTTTTTCTAAATCTCACTTGACAAAGATTTCCCATAGGGTGATCCATTAAGTATTTACCTATGTTTTGATTTTTTATCCCAGAATTCAATAGTATCCTTGGATTTTCAAGGGTGCCCGCGCAAAGAATATATTTTTTTCCTTGGATTTGTTTTATGCCTTCGCTATCAGCTATAACTAATGATTTTACTTTGTTATTTTCAATCTCAAAACGGCAAGCGGTTGTATTATCAAACAAACTAATATCCTTGTGAGATTTCAGTCGTTGTATAATTTTCTTGAAGTTTAGGACATTTAAGGGTTGTTGGAAAATTTTATTATCAAGAATTTCTCTATTAAATGGTATAGATTCAATTTCATCTTTTAATTCTTTAGGTAAATTTTCAGTGAAAAAGTATTCAAAGTCTTTTATTCCAAATAATTGGCTTATCGATCTGTAAAAGGGAACTAGTTCTTCAAATTGAATAGGCCATCCAGATTTTTTAATCCATGACCGAGCCTTAAAGTCAATTGGGTCTAGAAAAGATAAAACACCGTGCCACAGATTGGATGTTCCTCCTAGCTGAATCGATGTTGTAGTTCTTAAACCTAGTTTTAGACCTTTATTTAGATAATTGGAGTCTTGATGTTTGTCTCCTCCTTTTTCAATAATAGCAATATTTTTTCCTTTCTCAGCTAAAAGTTTAACCATTGTTCCTCCACCAATACCGGTTCCAATAATCACATAATCGTAGATCTTATTTTCCATACAATGATAATTTTCCAAATAATAGTGCGGTTGATACTGCCATAAGTGAAGCACCGCCAATATTGTGAGGAGAAAATTGAAGAAATATTAATACAGAAATCCCAAAATATTTAAAATAACTGTTTTTTGTATTACTATTTCCTTCTCTTGTAAGCGGCGCTATAAATGTCAAAATATAAAAGAATGTCGCAATCCAACCATTAGTTAATAATGAATCAATTGTTACGTTGTGAGATGTAGTATAGTTCTTTCCTAGAGTTAGAAATAATGCATTTAATCTTTCTGAACTCATTCCAATTCCCGTAATCGGACGCTCTAGTGATTTATTTATGGTTAGTTTCCATAAATCCAACCTTCCTGTTAAAGGGTTATCCAAATTTAATAATTCAAAGACTTCTTTTATATTCAATAATATTGGGAAGATTATTATTGAAAATATAATCAAAATTATAAGTAAAATTTTTTTAAATTTTGAATTGTGATAAAAGATTAATCCGACATATATCATCATGCACAACCATGCTCCTCTACTATAAGAAAAGAATAACCCTATAATCAAAATCAGAATTAAGATGATTTTAATTTCCTTGGTATAGTGAGAAACATGCGCAAAAAAAATTCCGAACATGAGAAGTAAAGCATAAATGTTTGGTTCGAATAAAATGGAAGCAGTTGAACGCATTTTTATTACCGCTATAACCTCATCGAATGAGTTCCATCCAAAAAATATTGGAAATTCGAAAACCCCTAAAATTGCAACAATTGATACGAATACCGAAAGAAATAAGATTACGTTTCTCCATAAAATTTCTACATCTTGGGATTTTCTAAACCGTAAAGGAATTATATAAAAATTTAACACTCCTATTGTAAAAAAGCTAAGTGTTTTAGCAGCTGTATAGATTTCGTATAGACCTAATATGGTATTTACTGAAAAGCTTAGGAATACAAAAAATAAGAAGATGATATAATAAGGTGATCTTGAAAAATGATTAATAAATTCTTGCTTAATAATCTTTTTACTGCTTTCAAATGCTAAAAGAAATCCAAACAATAGGGTTAAGAGGTACGAAATATTGTCGTTCAGCTGTACTGGGAATCCATTGTAACCTGGTTTTACCAAAGTTAGAAAACTGAAGGTTAAATAAGCTAAGAGTAGAAGTGACTCTTTATTTAATCTCACGATGAAATTTTTCAAATCTATTCTCCCAAGAACTCTGGTTAATTAAAGCTTCGATGCTTTGAATAGCCTCTATATCTAATTTTTTAATTTTTAAATTATCAAAATCTGTTTCATTTGAAACAATTGTTAGATATTGATGGTATTCTTTCGTGCTCTCCATTTTAGTACTCAAAACAGGAAGACCTGTACAAATACACTCGAAAAACTTCGCGGGAATAATTGCCTTGGTAAACTGGTTTTTTATATCGTAAGGTAATATTAATGCGTCATAGTTTTTAATTTTACAAGGTAATTCATTATAGTTTATTGAATCTAAAATCTCTACACTAGGGTGGATGTGTGTTCTTTCCATGTTTAAAAGTCCTATTAGAGTTAATTCAATATTTCTTGATGATCCTATTTTGTTAATTAATTCGATATCTAGGTCTTTTCGAATATTTCCGTAGTATATAATTTTTCTAATAGTAGTCGAAGTTGCTCCGTGTTCTCTAATTTTAAAATGATCAGTATCAACTCCTGGTGGTATGAGTAATTTATTGGCGCAAGGTAGTCTGTCAAAATTCACTATTGAATCTGCTAGAGTTACTTTACATTTAGAGACTAATTTCTTTTCATTCTCCAATAAACATTTTAAACGGGAAGGATGAAATCTGTAATCTTGGACACAATCATATATCAGGATAACATCATAATTTAAATCATTGAGTTTTTTATTTAATTCTAGAATTAATTTGGTTGGCTGATAAAAATGAATAATTACTTTACCTTCTGAGAGGGATTTTATAAATTTTTCTAAAAAGAGAATTTTATTTAATAGATTAAACAAAAAATTTATCGGAGGTAAGAAAAAGCCATCGTAGAGTTTAATATCGTTAGTTGTAACAACATTATGTTTTTTTTGACCCTTTTTGAATTTTAGTAAATCAAAAATCTCTTTTGCTTTTGGGTATCTAAGTCCGATTTTTCCAATATATATTACCTCATGACCTTTCTTTTTGTAAGATTCAGCTAAGAAATGATGCCGCTGTCTTAGGTAATCCCAGTTTACTTCTGAGAAAAATAAAACGGTTGGTTTTTCCATTTTACTCGAATAGTGAATTATACTCTACACGTGGTACGTCCTTTAAATTACCACCTACAGTTGCATTATACAGATGAATATTAGATTTTTTCAGTTCCTTGTATGCGTTGGTAAACGACTCTTGCATTCTATCTGTTTCGGGAAGATGCCATCTTTTTCCTTTTCCAAAATATGATGGATTAAAGTGATTTGGATCATCTGAATTGGAAGTTATTACGCTTCCTCTAACATCTGCATCTTTAGGTATAGAATATGATAAGTCTACACCAATTAGATAAATACTTTTAAATCCCATATATGCAGCTAACTGCAAATTCATATATAGGACAGTCCCACCCCAATAAAACGTTTCCTTTTCAATGTTAAATTTGAATTTTTTTTCTCGAGTTTTATTATTCCATGCCCTTCTCAGTTCAATCCAATATGTGTTTGCTGTATTTGCCAAAATATGCCTTAAATCAATAGGAAATATTTTAGTTATTCCGTCAAGTTTATTAAGTTCTTTAACGTTGTCTTCCGCAACCAGATGATCTTCAACGGTTATAAAAGTTGGCTTAAATTCTAAATCTTTAAATTTTAAAAAAAAAGAATTTGAACAGAAAAGGACATCATCTCTCATTAGATTTAAATCCATTGAGTTAAGACTGGGGCCATTACCTATTACGAAACATCTTCTGTTGTTGTATCTCTTTTTGAAGAATTGTATTTTATTCAATTTTGATTTTAAAAAAATATAATCTAAAAGCTCCAAAAATTTTTTCTTCTGTAAACCCAAAAAATATCTTAAACTATAATATAATTTTTTCATTCTTCAATCAGCTGTTTTAAATATTCTGAACTATTCAGGTTTAATTTTTTGTACCCTTTGCTATAATTCAGTTTGGATTTTAAGGAGATTAATGAATCAATAGATATTACATTTTCAAAGTCATTAAATTCCCTAGACAAGTATGATTTTTTGCGAACGATAGTCTTCCTGTTATATTGAATTGCTCTTCCAAAGAATCCACTTGGACGGTCAAAGTTTAAAGGATAATAACAGTATACATAATTTGATTTCTCAATTAGAAAAAGGAGCTCTTCGTTTGAAAGATATTCATCAATTATTAGAATGTTTTTATAACTTTTGAGTTTCGGTATAGCATCTGAATCAACCTTTCCTGCAATTAGAAAAGTTAAATCCTTGTTTGTTTCTAGAGCATCTAGAAATTCACTTTTACTTTTTTGTTCATTGAATCGTCCTGGTATTAGAATTACATTCTTAAAGTCAATGTTGCTGAGAACTGGCTTATTAGGCCTAATTCGATCAATATTCAGGTAAGGAATATCCCAATATTGAATGTCGTAAATAAACGCATTAACATACGAATCTAGTAATAGCCTACCTCTTTGATCATTGTGGGTTGTTATTAGAATTGTATTGGTGAAATTTTTTAAAATGAAGAACAATGTTCTTTTTGTTATTAAAACAATTAAATCATAAAAAGATTTAACTTGATGAGAAAGCAACCTTTCAGTTCTCACTGAGATTGCAAAATTCTTTTTCGTGGTTAGACTCCGAATTAGAATTATGGGAAGAAATAAAAGGTCGTATTTATCAATATCCATAAAAACAACCGGGTCTTTCCTGAAAAGTAGTTTAAATTTTGTGAATCTATCTTTTGTGTATTTGACACATATGTCAGTTTCTTGTAATAGGTTTTTTAAAAGAAGAAAGTAATCATAATGATGACAAGTTCGATTAGCCCCGAAACAAATTAAGTTTTTCATATAATCTTTTCAAAATCAATTTTACTAAAATTTCTATTCTTGTATTTTTCAGCTCAATTAAATCGTTTATTTGATAATTTTTGTAAGGCTCTTTTTTTTGATTCACAATAAAGGTAAAATAAATCTTAGTACTTATATATCTCAATAATTCCGGATAGTACTTGGTAACAAAAAACAACTTTGCAAAATCATAGTGGAAATCTAAAATCTGATTTCCAGACTTTACTGAAATAGAATCTGAATGTAACCTAAAAGCATTAAGTGGCTCTGATAAAATTTTTACCTCGTTATAATCTAACGCAATCTTTAGAAAGATAATTAGATCATTACCTATTGCTATTCTGCTAAAATCAATTCCTATTTCATTTGGAATATTAATAAGTAAGGATCGCTTTAGATCTGATTTTCTAAAAATCGCACAACCTGGGGAAACAGGGTAATTATTTTTCATAATTACATCGTTTATATAATCTTTTGTTGTAACGATTCTTTCCTTTTCCAAAGTTTTATAACCAGCATGACTTCCTCCTATGAAATTTATATTACTAAGAACGAAGGCAGTATTCGAGCCAAAGAATTTTAAAGATTTCGATAAGAATGATTCATGCATCAAATCATCTGACCATAGGATTTTCACAAATTCCCCATTAGCATATTCAATAGCTTTTGCCCAATTCCTAACCGGGCCTATATTTCTATTGTTTCTAAAAACCTTTAATCTTTCATCTTTTCTTAGACTAATTTTTTCGAGGGTTTTATCGGTACTATTATTATCTACCACAACTACCTCGAAATTAGGATAATCTTGAGATAATGCAGAGTCAATTGTCTCAAGTATTACATTTTCTCTGTTATAAACGGGTACTACGATACTTACTAAGGGGGTGCTGGTATTATCTATATTCATTTAATCGTTTGTTAACCTCTATTGTTCCGAGAATTCCAAAAACAGAAATAGATATAATTGTTGCTAAAAGCACTCCATTTACTCCTGAATGTTTACCTAAGAATATCGAAAGTGGAATATTTAGAATTATTGATATGAGGGCAGTTTTAGTTTGGAGCTTTAAGTCTCCAATACCATTAAGGTAAATTGCATGAATGTTGCACCAATAATGAATAAGTGCGATACCGAAAATTATAATTAGTGTTGTATAAGCAAATTCAAAACTTTCTCCAATCCAATACTTAAATACATACTTTGACATAAGTATTAAAAAAGTACAGAAGGCTATAATTAAAAGTGTTGCTAGACGTTGTTTTTTAATAATACTCTTGATCCAAGAATATTTTTTTTCTTCTTGAGCTTTAGTGTATAATGCCCATAGAGGTGTAAAAAAAGTTGTCGTTCCTATAATAATTATGCTTGAATATTTATTAAGTATTGAAAAATTAGCAGTTTCAATAGGAGAAAATAAAGTATTAATTATGAAGGTGTCTGAAGTATTAACAATAACTACTGCCATTTGAATTATAAAAAATTGTGATCCTAGACCTACTAATCCTTTAAGATACTGTTGGCTATAGTATTCTAGTCTAGGCAGAAGATTGAGATTACTTAAGAAAAGTAGACTAGTTATCAGGTATACTATAATGGGTATTCCTAAGAAAACAACTGAAATTAAAGTTAATGATCCGATTATATCTTGATCAGGCCTGTAATAGATTAAGATTAATAGTATTAAAATATTTGAAATCAGATTGAGAAGATAAATCCATACAGGTTTATGAATTGCATAAAAGACTGAGTGGATAAGTTTGACATATAGATTTGATATCATTAGAATCAATGAAACTGTGAGTATTCCTGAAAGGTTCAGGCTAGATTCATTATCTAATATTACACCTATGTTAAAAAACCGCTGAATGATCAAAATAGCAATTATTAGAGAAGTTGTAATTAACCCCATTACTATATATCCTGTAGATATAAGGCTTTTAGATAACTTTTCATCCTTGTTGTTAATAGCTTTAGTAAGATCATTACGTAGACCATTGGAAATTCCAACATCCATTAGATTAATCCAGTTTGCGAATGAAAAAATCGTAGCCCAAATACCATAGCTGTAATCACCCAAATAGCTATATGTAATAGGGACTAGCAAAAATCCAAAAGCAATTGTAATTGCTCTAATTATTAGAATCGATATCGTACTATTACGAAGAATGGAATTAAAGTTATTCATCTTTGGATTACAGAATACTTCTAATACCTTGTTCGAAGGTATTTGTTGGTTTCCAGTTCAGTAATCTTTCGATTTTAACGTTATCTGAAACAAAAATCTTCTGATCATTTTTTCTCCAGTCTTTTTTTCTAAAATTTAACTTTACATCGAGCTCGTTTTCTAAAAAATTAAACAGCTCTAAAAGAGAAATACTTTGATCAAATCCACCTCCGATATTAAAGGCATTTCCACTTAGATTTTCCTTATCTGAGAAGGATATAATACTAAAATATAAGTCGATAACATCATCAACGTATAAAACATCTCTTACCTGTTTTCCATCTCCAGAAATTGTAAATGAATGACTGGACGTAATTTTAGTTTTCTTTGCTTGGTCGACAAACCATCCTATCCAACCTTGATCTTCATTGGCATTTTGCATACCTCCATACATAGTAGAATGTCTGAATACAATTGATTGTACGTCAAACATTCTGTGATAATCTAAAAGATATTGGTCTGCTGCTCCTTTGGAGCACCCATAAGGTGATTGAAAATCTAGTTTTAGTTCTTCGGAAAAACCATTCGGATGTTCCACACATGAATATCGGGTTTGACTCTCTTTATAGGTGAGATATTCAAGATCACCGTATACTTTATTACTTGACGAATATATAATAGTTGAGTATGGTGAGTATTCCCGTATTGCCTCTAAGATATTTAATGTGCCTAATACGTTAGTCTGAAAGTCGTTTAATGGATCGATTATCGAAGTCGTCATAGCAACTTGTCCTGCAAGGTGAAATATGAAATCAGGTTTTACTTCTTTAATAACATATTTCACGTCATTCATTAATCGAGTATCCTTGATATAATACTTAAACTCACCTGAGTTTTTTAAAATATTAAAATTCAATTCACTACCTGCTCGGCATAAGTTATCCATAATTACAATTTCATGACCTAATTGCAATCCTTTTAAAGCGATGTTACTGCCAACGAAACCAAAGCCTCCTGTAATTAAGATTCTACTCATATGTTTGATTTTTTATTTTGTTTAAACCCAATTCAATTGAGGTTCTGGCCTCCCATCCTAATTTTTTAATCCTAGAGTGACTATGAGAGGTCAGATTTTCTTGATTTTCTTTTAAGGGTAATGCCCCGAAATTAAATGTTGCTTTTGAATCAAAAATATCTTTAGCTCTTAATATAAGTTCTTTTAAACGTATTGGATTACTAGAACCAACTGTGAAAGATTCGAAAGATTTCAACTCTTCTAAACATTTTATTATGGTCATCAATGCTGATACAGCGTCCGAGATATAGAGGAATTCTCTTTTCTGATTACATTTTGTCAATTTAATTTTCTGAGTATTTTCTTGGAGATGATGAATTAACCAACTTACAAAATTAGAAGATGGCGCCCCAGGTCCATAGAAATGTTCAAATTCAATATTGATAAATTTAAATTTCTTATTATTCTTTTTATTTGATGAGAATTTACTGGAATTATTTAGTTGTTTAGCCCAATCAACAAATTGTTTTTTTGATAATGCATATTCAGAGTACTCTCTAGGTAGAATTGTATCAATATTTAGGAAGTATGGTACATTATTTTTCCTAGCAATAGAATAGAGTTGAATAGGAAGAATTAGGTTTGTAGATAAGATGGATTCGATGGAATCACTAGACCTGCCGTAATTAGTTGCAGCATGGATTATAATATCAACATTCTCATCTTGGATATATGAAGCTATTTCATCAAAAGGAATGATTATAATATCTTCCTTCAATAGTTCATGTTTATAACTATTTCGTCCAAAGCCAATAACTTCAAAGTGGTTTAATGACACTAATTCATTAGCTAAGTTCCTTGCCAGGTATCCATTAATGCCAGAGATTAATACCTTTTTCTTTTTCATTAGAAGTTTAAACCAAAAAATTCCTCTAGCTTCTCAGCGATATATTCGATCTTTTCTGGGTTTATTGTAGGTTGAACTCCTATCCAAAAAGTATTAGTCATGGTTAATTCAGTATTATTTAAACTTCCTACGACTTTATATTTTAGTTCATTAAAGTAGGGCTGTTTTATTAAATTTCCGGCGAATAGTAGCCTAGTTCCAATCTTAGCTTGCTCTAGGTATTGAGTCAAATCAACTCTTGATACTCCAGTTTCTGGTCGGATAGTTATTGGAAATCCAAACCAAGAAGGTGTGGAATTTTCGGTTGGTTCAGCAAAGCTTAAATATTCATTTAACGAAGATAATCTCTCCTTTAAAAGATTGAAATTTTCTCTCCTTTTTGAAATGAAAGATTCTAATTTTTCCAACTGAGCTAAACCACATGCGGCCTGCATGTCAGTTATTTTCAAGTTATATCCCAAGTGTGAGTAAACATATTTGTGGTCATAACCAAATGGTAAATTTCCGCATTGTTGTGAAAAACGGCAGCCGCAGGTATTATCCTTTCCAGGTGGACAATAACAATCACGTCCCCAATCTCTAAAGGATTCAGCAATTACTTTTAATTGGTCGTTGTTCGTAAAAACTGCTCCACCTTCACCCATTGTTACATGGTGTGCAGGATAGAAACTTAGCGTTCCAATATCTCCAAAAGTTCCTACTTTCTTACCGTTATATTCGGCACCAAGAGCATCACATGTATCTTCTATTAGCCAAAGATTATACTTGTCGCATAAACTTCTAATTATTTCTAGATTAAAAGGATTTCCAAGTGTATGAGCAAGTATTATTGCTTTGGTTTTATCTGAAATTGCGGCTTCAATTAAAGTTTCGTCTATATTATGAGTTTTAGGATTTACATCCACAAAAACTGGTACAGCTCCATATTGTATTGCAGGGTTTACTGTTGTAGGAAATCCAGCAGCTACTGTTATAAATTCATCTCCTTTAGTAATTCTTTTATCACCTAATTTTGGAGAAGTTAAAGTATTAAATGCTACAAGATTGGCTGAAGATCCACTATTTACGGTTATTAAATGTTTTACGTCCAGAAAAGAGGCAAGTTTTTTTTCAAATAATGCATTAAATCTTCCAGTTGTTAACCATCCATCCATGGCGGCATCAATCATATTTAGTACCTCTTGTTCATCAATTAGTTTACCAGAGGCAGGTATGTAGGTTTGGCCAGGTATGAATCTTTCTAAATGTTTATTCTTAACAAGAAAGTTTTTTACTTCTTTTAAAATTTCTTCTCTATTGCAATCTTTATTTAGCATTTTTTCTAAATGTTTTTATTTGTTCTATTGTAAAATCTATCATATGGGCACCAGAATTATATGCTTTATACCAGTCAACTGTATAATCCAAGGCTTCCTCTAAACTTAGTGTAGGTTTCCAATTTAAATACTTTCTCACCTTTGAAATATCCAACTTTAGTAGTTGGGCTTCGTGAGGATGTGCTGATTTGTCAATTACCCAATTAGCATTATCACCCCATCTTTCAACTAGATAATCCATGATCCATTGGACAGATCTGCAATCTTGATCTAATGGGCCAAAATTGAATGCTTCGTCATAGCCCGAGTTCATATGAAGTTTTTCTGCTAAATCTTTATATCCGTATACCGGTTCTAATACATGTTGCCATGGACGGATTGCTATGGGATTTCTTATTAGAACTGATTCATTTTTTGAAAAGGATCTCACACTATCTGGTATTAACCGATCTGTTGACCAGTCACCCCCACCAATTACATTTCCCGCACGAACCGTTGCTAATTTTATGTTCGAATTTTTAAAAAAGGAATTTCTATATGCTGAACTAATTAATTCCGAACACGCTTTACTGCTGCTATAAGGATCATATCCACCCAATGGTTCGTTTTCTCGATAATTCCAAATCCACTCCTTATTTTCATAGCACTTATCCGTCGTGATATTAACAATAGAAACAGGCTTTTCTAATTCTCGTGCCGATTCCAAAAGGTATAATGTTCCCAAGACGTTCGTAGAATAAGTTTCTACAGGATTTTGGTAGGATTCCCTCACTAAGGGTTGGGCTGCTAGATGAAAGATAATATCAGGTTGAAATTCAACTACTGATCTTTTAAGTTTGTTAAAGTCTTTTATATCTGCTCTGACAGTTTCAAATATATTTTGATGCTTTAAAATGTTACTAAGTATTGGAGTGTAAGTTGGGGTGTCAGAATATCCCCTTACGTTTGCTCCTTCCATTATTAATAGTTGCGACAACCAAGAACCTTTGAATCCAGTGTTTCCAGTAATAAACACATTTTTTCCATTCCAGAATTGGATGTTCGATTTTACCAATTTTTCCATGGTGCTTTATTTTCACTCCATAACTTCTCCAAATTATTCTTATCTCTCAAAGTGTCCATAGGTTGCCAGAACCCGTCGTGTTTAAAGGCCATTAATTGTCCAATTTTTGCAAGATTTTCGAGAGGTTCTTTTTCCCAAACTGTCGAATCCTTTTGAATATAATCAAATACGGCAGGGCTCAATATAAAGAATCCACCATTTATGAGTGTTCCGTCTCCTTTTGGTTTTTCTTGAAAGGAGTTGATAAGATTATCTTCATTTATATCAATTGCTCCAAACCTTCCAGGAGGATAAGTGGCCGTCATTGTAGCGTATTTTCCATTTTTTTGATGAAATTTTATTAAGGCCGTTATATCTATGTCACCAACTCCATCACCGTAGGTAAAACAGAATTCATTTTCATCTTTCAAATAATCCTTAACACGTAATAATCTCCCTCCGGTCATGGTTAAGTCGCCTGTATCTACTAGTGTTACTTTCCAATTTTCAGCTCTTTTTTCATGGAAATTAATTTGGTTGTTAGAAAAATCAAATGTTACATCAGATTGATGAAGAAAGTAATTATTAAAATATTCCTTTATGACATAACCTTTGTAGCCACAACATATGATGAAATCGTTTATCCCATGCTGTGAATAAATCTTCATTATGTGCCAAATAATTGGTTTTCCTCCAATTTCAACCATTGGCTTTGGTTTTGTACTCGTTTCTTCACTTAATCGCGTGCCAAGACCGCCCGCAAGTATAACTGCTTTCATGTTTAAGATTTTATAAATTCATCTGTAATTAAATTCGCCATGTCAAAGGACCGATTCTTTAAAACATTCGACAATGATGATATCATTTCGCTAGAGCCACATGCATAAATCGAGGTGTTATTTAAATCCAATGATAAAAACTCTTTGGAATTTTGTACGTATTCTTTCCTGTATTCTCTCGATAAAATTGTTTTAAATTTGATTGTCTGACCTTTCGGTTTCCAGAACAAATCTTGAATTTTCCTCATACCCCAAAAAACAGTAATCTCTTCAAATCCCATTTCCTTTACTACATTTCTCTCTTGTACAATAGCTTTAATTGGAGCAATACCTGTGCCGGTAGCAATTAAAATAAGTTTCTTATTTCTGTTGGGATTTCTTAAAAATGATGTACCTAAAGGTCCATTTAATGTTGCTAGTTTCCCCTCAAGGTCATGCTTAAAAAGCAATTGACTCATTTCTCCTTTTGAGTAATTTTTAATAATTAATTCTATGATTTTAGTTTCAGGATTATAATTAGCAATCGAATAACTTCTTGTGACACCTCTATAGCTTAAATTGATATACTGACCAGGAAGAAATTGAAAATTAGATAAAGGAGAATGCTGGATTAGGAAGGTTGATATATCTTCCGTATTCTTAATTACTTCGATAAATTTTACTGGGAGTATTTTAGGCTCTTCTAACTTAAATTCAGAAAGATCTTCACATTCTAAATCGAGATCTGATGTTGCTGTCCTACAACAAGCTAGAATGTACCCATTTTTAATCTCCTCTTTAGATAGGTTTAATTCAGAGCTGGTTCTGGTTGAAGTCCCTTTTAGCACTCTAATCTTACAGCTATTACATCTGCCTGACATGCAGCTGTGTGGAATTATTATACCCTGCTGTTTTCCTGCTTCTACAAGATTAATAGCTGAGTCAGATTGAAACGATTGTCCCGATTTTAAATTTACCTTGAACACTTACTTATTTACTTGATCAGCTATCCAACTATATGTTTTCTTCATTCCTTCTAAAAGAGGTTCTGAAACTTCCCATCCTATTTTTTCTCTGTATAATTTATTATCAGAGTTTCTTCCTCTGACCCCAGTAGGACAAGAGAATCCATATTTTGTTTTAAATTCTTCTCCTTGAATATTTTTAATGTTTAAATCCTTTCCTGATATCGAAATTGCATATTTTGCTAATTGGTTAATTGTAACCATTTCTTCTGATCCAATGTTTACAGGCTCTTTAAACTCGGATTTCATCAATCGTAGAACTGCTTCAACACATTCCTCAACATAAAGAAAACTCCTTGTCTGTAGTCCATCACCCCAAACTTCAATTTCTGATCCTTCGCTAGACTCAGCAACTTTTCTCATCATTGCTGCAGGAGCTTTTTCCTTTCCACCTGTCCATGTTCCCTGTGGGCCAAAAATGTTATGAAATCTTGCAATTCGAACATTCAGCTTGTAATTTCTATTGAAAGAGAGAAACAATCTTTCTGAAAACAATTTTTCCCAACCATATTCTGAATCCGGATTTGCCGGATAAGCAGAATCTTCAGAGCAATTAGGATTATCTGGGTCAAGTTGATTGTGTTCCGGATACATACACGCGGATGACGAATAAAAGACTTTTTTTACTTTTTTGAGAACACATTCCTTGGCAACATTTAAATTAATCAATGCTGAATTATGCATAACATTTGCATCGTTCTCTCCAGTGAATATATATCCAGCACCCCCCATATCTGCAGCTAACTGATAAACTTCATCACATCCTTCTGTAATAACTAACTCGACAGCCTTAGGGTCAGTAAGATCACACTTGATAAATTCATGACATATTTCATGGTGATTCCAAAATTCATGATTTTTTATGTCAGCAATTCTAACATGATAACCTTCATTTTTAAGTCTTTTTCCTAAATGGCCACCTATGAAGCCACCACCGCCTAATACAATTGCTTTTTTCATGGGTTTAATGATTTTATTAGATTTTTTACAGATTGGATTCCTTGATTAACAATATTGTCTTTAGTTCTTGAACCAACATGAGGTGTAATTATAATTTCTGAAATTCCTAGTAGCTCTTCGTTAGCCTTTATAGGCTCTTCATCTAAAACGTCGCAGAGATAACCTCTTATTTGATCATACTTTAATGCCTTTATTATACTTTTCTTGTTTATTAGCCCCCCTCTAGCTGTATTAATTATAACGACGTCTTGTTTAAATTTAGCTATCAAATTATCGTTAATTAATTCTTTAGTTAGATCGGTTAAGGGTAGATGAAGGGATACGTAATCCGAAATCTTCGCTAGTTCATCTAAAGATACAAGTTTAATTTTGGAATTTTTTTCTAAAAAATTTTGATCGGGAGAAATATCATAAGCAAATACCTCAAGACCTAAATTGGCCATCATAATACTCAATTCTTTACCAATTGAGCCTAAACCAATGACACCTATTTTTTTTCCTTTTATTTCACGTCCAACTAGCCTTTTCCAGCTACCTTTTTGAACTGAATTAAATTGAGTATGAATGTTTTTCTCAAACGTCAGTAGTAAGGCTAGGACATGTTCAGCGACGCTTACCTGATTGATGCCTGGACAATTTGAAACTTCAATACCGTATTGTTTAACTGCCTCCAGATCTATTTTGTCTAAGCCAACACCATATTTAGCTAATGCTTTAAGCTTTCCTTCTGCTCCATTTTTTATTACTCTTCTTGTGTACTCATCATCACCACATAAAACTCCGTCGTACTGATGTATAATTTTCAATAATTCGTATTCCTTTAAAGGACCACGTAAATAATCAATATCCCAATCTTGAGCATTGAGGAGGTTGTGATGTTCTCCTGGAGAATCCTGAAAAGAAGTTGTTGTTACTAAAATTTTGGTTTTAGGAAACTCTAGACTTTTTGATAGAGAGGTAAAGCTTTGAAATTTTACATCCACCTGAATATCTGAAAAAATAGAATCACTATAATTCGCAGATCTTAAAGCGAAATAGAAGTTGTTTTCTTGAGCAGCTTCATAGTCGGATAAGGCGTCACCCAGGAAAATTGTATTATTATGTCTTAACTCTTCATACTTGGATTTGAGTTCTAAACACCAAGTCTTTTTATTTTTTGGTGAGCCCAAAATTTCTTTAAAATGGTCAGTTATTCCTATAGCATCACAAATCTTTTTTATTTCTTGATCTGGAGTTCCGGAAATAATAAAGAAGTTAAAATCCTTTGAGTACCTTTTAATAAATTCTATCGCTCCTGGAATTGGATTAGATTTAATAACATTTTCCATTACTAAGCTTGAGAACTGGTTTGCCAAGTCTTGGATTTCCTTATCTGAAAGATTTATATCCAAGTACTCTTTGTGCCAGATTTTGAACTTCTCGAATCTTGAGACGCCACCATTAAAAATGTGATATTGTTTTACTTTATTCGCAATATCCTCTCCATAAGGAAGATACATTTGGTAAAAAGCATCCGTTTTGCAATCCAAAGAGTCTAGGATAACCCCATCAAAATCAAATATGAAATTTTTTAGGTTGTTATAAGTCGGCTTTAATCTCATCACTGTTAATTTTTCTAATTATATCTAATAGGCCTTGACCTAAGTCGATTTGTGGATTTGCTATTAATTTTCGTGCACTACTCGGCTGAAAGCTATATGGTGAGAGTTTATATTGAGTTTTATCTTCCTGTTTAGATGTATTTATCATAATATCCTTCCCAGATATTTCTTTGATCATTTGAAATAGTTGAAGTCTAGTATATTGTTCTATTCCAGTAAGAATGAAGGATTCGTTTGAATATTCTTTATTCTCCATAACCTGTACAGTTAGTCTTGCAACATCTTGTGCATGAATATACTCTCTAAGTTCAAGACCGTCAGAATGATGATAAATTGATCCTTTATCTAAAGCGTTAGCTATGAGATTATACATATAATTATTTTGAGATTCTTTTTCTGAATAAACAGATCCATACCTTAGAATGAGATAGTTGAGGTTGAATTTTCGGTTAAATTCTTCAACAATTTTTTCTGATGCTAATTTGGAAATACCATAGAAAGAACCTTTATTAGAATTAGCATATGCGGATGAGCCGTAAATGAATTTTTTAACTCCTTTTTTTATTGCCAGTTCAAGGATGCTAGTAGTTGATAGCGTGTTCAGTGATATAGTTAAGCTAGGGTTTTTAACCGATTCGCGCAGGCTGGAAAAACCAGCTAGATGTATAATGGTATCGAAATCTTCATTGAAAACTTCATTTAAGTCATTATTAGATAGAATATTACACTTAATGTATTTAGCTCCTACGACGGCATGTTCATCTGAGATATCTGCAACAATTACTTCATACTTATTGCGAAGTAATTCTTCAGTTATGTAACTGCCTATGAATCCAAATCCTCCAGTGACTAAAATTTTGTTCATGCCCCTATTTTATTTTTCTTTTCAGGTTATTCATTTCATTCCTTGCAAGATCACCTAAGAAAAAAAAGTCCATACTGAAAGCTAAGAATGTGTAACCTTGATTAATTTTCTGAAGGGTATAGGAGTGATCTGATTCGATGACATGGAAGCCTAAGGATTTATTCGATGCTAAAGTTGCACTTTCAACTTTTTGTAGGGCCTCAAGAACGTCATCTCGATTATAATCTCCTGGATGACCCATTGAAGCTGATAAATCGTAAGGCCCGACTATTGTACCGTCAAGTCCTGGACAAGTAAGAATGTCTTCTAACTTATTTACCGCATCAATATGTTCAATTTGGGCTATTACAACTATTTCTGATTGGGAGCTTTCCTTGTACTCCTTGAACCCAGTTCCATATTTATGAACTCTATTTAATCCGACTCCACGAACTCCATTTGGCGGGTATTGAGTAAAAGAAACAGCTTGTTCAATCTCTTCTTTCGATTTTATCATAGGTACAATGATTCCATTAGCTCCGATATCCAATACCTTTTTTATTTCTGTCTCATTATTACTCGAAACCCTTACCAAAGCATTCATTCCATTCGCTTGAATAGTCTGAATCAAATTCTTTGCTTCGCTAAGGGTTATAGAAGTATGTTCTAGATCAATTACTAACCATTCAAAACCTGCAGTTGATAGAATTTCTATGATCTCGGTAGATGGAATTGTAACCCATGAACCAATAGTTAGGGATTTCTTAGACAATTTGCCCTTAAGGCTATTGGGGGCGTAATTAATTGTATTCATGTTGTCTTTGCTTGTAAATGGTTTCAGCTAAGATAAAATCCTCCATGGTATCTATATCAATAGCTTCAATTTTATCAATTTCAAACATCAAAGGATTTTCTCCAATTCTTTGGTTATTTGATCGATAAAACGAATCTTTTGTAAAAATATAAAAACAAGAATTCTCCTCAAATATTGGTGGAAGATCCTGAGTTCGTATTAGATCCTTGGGATTGTGATTAAGAGCTTTTCCTTCTTGATCATAAAATCGCGTTTGAATTTTGGTAACAGAAAAAACAGAGTCCCTCTCCCCCTTTAAAGCTAACATTCTGTCTAATGCGTAATTGATAGAGTTTACCTCTAGTAATGGATTGGTTGAGTGAGTTTGCAAATAAATAGTACCTTCTGAATGATGTAAATCATCCTCTATTATTTTATTCATTGAAACAAAATCTCCTCTAATTTCTTCCGGTCTGATTCTGATTGTCACCCTTTTTTTGAAATTAGCCTCAATGTCTCTGGTAATATTCTCACAATCCGTATTTATAATTATCTCATCGATTTTATCGGAACTTAACAAAGTATTTAATACGGCATGGTATAATGGCTTTCCATGAAAATCTCTTAAGTTTTTTAATGGCACTCTTTCTGAGTGACCTTTCATAGGAAGAAGGGCGATTATTTTTTGGCTGTTTTTCATCTTTTATGATACCAAGTAACGTTTGCTTGGTCTTTAATAAATTGGTTTATCGGTAGGTTTAAATCTGATTTACCCATTAACACACGATATTTTTTTTTTCCATAGGAAATTATGAACGTGCAACTAGATGCCTTTAATTGCGATAAACTTAAGCTTAGTCTTTGGTATCCATTTTGTCTTTCTTGGATGTAAAGTATCTCATCTACACTCTTCAAGTTTTCATTTCCTGGGAATAGTGATGCAATATGGCCATCTTCCCCGAATCCTAAAAGGATAAGATCAAAGGTACAGTTTTCATCATAACAATTTTGTTTAAGGTAATGAACGTAAAATTGCATAGACTCTTGTACATCAAATCCATTATAAAAAGGATTAAATGTTGTTCCAGTGTTTTCTAGTAATTTTTTTATCCAATAGAAATTAGACTCCTCACTGTTTAGAGAAACAATTCTCTCATCGGTTTGATAAATCTGTATTTTTTCCCAGGGTATTTTTTTTTTAGAAAACAGCTCTAATGTTTTTAGGATTGAAGTACCGCCTGACAAGCAGAGCTTAAATCGATCTTTTGTTTGTAGAACCTCTCCTATTCTATTTAGAATAGGCTCTATTATTTCATTCTCATGAGAAAAAAGATTAGGAATCATAACGCATTTTCTCTTGAAGCCAATTTAAATTGAGTTTTATAACAATCTTTTTGAGCTCTTCTGGACTCCCAACAACATTTAATGGATTATGAATGTCTTGAGGAAAGAAAACTGCAAAATATCCCTCACTTAAGATAACATGGGTGTGTGGGGTTCGAGCATTTGTGTAGAATTGACAGTCATTATCAGGATTGTATGGTGTTTTGACATCAACTTCTTTTGAGTCATAAACTTTAATGAGCTCATTTCCTTTTAAGAGTATTTGAATATCTACCTCTCTTTTATGAGACTCTATAATTTCAGATTGATTTCTAGTTTCATCACTCATCACTTTGATGTAGTTGCCTTGTCCTAAATCAATCTTACTATCTAAAGAATTAAGGCTTATCGACGCAACACTATTAAGTACCGTGGTGAATTCTTTGAAGTTAAAATAAGTCTTAATGTTGTCAATAGAATCAAATATCATGTCGATTAAAAATTTGACAAACTCATAGCACCAACTGATTGTGTATCAAAATATGATATAAGCTAAATAGAAATTGGAACTTAACTACTGCTCGTAGTTAAAACCATTACTTGTTTATGCTTTATCATACTCAGCCTTCATTTTTTTGTTTGTTTTCGATTTAATCTTAGAAGATAAGGAATTCGCCTCTAAAATTGTAGTTCTATCACTGCCTTTAGAAAACCACCCTCTAACCTTACGCTTCAATCCCGTCCCTGGTAATACCACCATAGCTAACACTACCGCAAACAAAACCAATACATTCACATTCCACATGGAAAACAAATAAGTAGTTACAGTGATAGACACGCTCATTGCGTATAATGTTAGGCTTGTTTTGCGGTGTCCCATGCCCATCCCAATCAAAATGTGATGAATGTGATCACGACCTGGATCAAAAGGAGAATCGCCACGTTTGGCACGTAGGATGAAAACCCGAAGAGTATCATATAAAGGAATCATAAGAATAGCGACAGGCATAACCGATGAAATAGGACCGAATACCTGTACAAAAGCTGCAATTTCATTAAGACTAACAAATTGAATCGCTTGGACCGCTAGCAAAAATCCGATAATTAAGCTGCCCGTATCCCCCATGAAAATACTTGCAGGATGGAAGTTATGCAGTAAATAACCTGCTAGTGCCGCTACAACAACCGCAGACAACATAGCCATGGCATAGTCCCCTGCAACAAAGAATCCAATTCCAAAGAAAAGAGAAGCGATCACACCAATACCGCCGGCTAAGCCATCAACACCGTCGATAAGATTGTAGGCATTTACCACAACAATCATGGTAAAAAGGGTGATAACCACAGAAACAGCGAAGGGTAATTCACCTATTCCCAGTACCCCATAAAAATTAGAAATATAAATACCAGACCCAAAAATGAGCATGATGCCCACCGCAACCTCAACAGCAAGTTTCTTCAATGGAGATAGACCAACCAAATCATCCTTCATTCCTGTGAAGAACAACATCAGCATTGCTGCCGCAAAGTAAGAATATCCTTGCATTTGGCTGGCAAACCCACTGACCGAAAATCCTACGAAGAACGCCAAAAAAAGTGCAATTCCACCTAGCGTTGGAATATATTCGGTGTGCAACTTTCGTTCTTCATCTGGTTTGTCATATAAATCAAGTTTAAAAGCCACAGATCGCAACAAAGGAACTGTCACATGAACGATAACCCCTGAAACTATAAGAGAAAAAATAATTTGTGCAATATCAATATATGAGTCCATTACTCCAATTTTGATTTATTTGATACCATAAATGCATATTATGTCTTAACTATGCCGTCCTTCACTAAAGCATATAATATAAATATATGCTTTTTTCTGAAATCATACACTTTTTTAAGATTATACAATTGTTAACATGGTATCTAAGGGATTGTTAGTCGACATCTTTACCCATTACCACCTCTGCTACTTCACCCCTTTCTCCCCAGAATTCACTTCCAAACTACCCACATAGAAATTAGGCTGAACTTTAAAATTCCACCTTATAGAATTCAGAAAATCGCTTTCATTATCCGCAGCGATCAAAGCCAAGCCTGCCATTCCTAGGTCCATGACTTCAGACAAATCCAGACTTTGCCAATGAGTCTTAGGCACTAATCGAAGCTCCGAAAATACCTCCGAATCCGAGCCCCCATTGCTCAATATTCCCACCTTAACATCCAAGGGCATGGCAAAATCTGCCTCAACGTGTGCGTAGCGGTAGCGTAACTTTCCACCTCGAACCCCATATTCAAGTACCGGTAATCGAGTATCCATCAAATACTGCTTAGCTAGGGGAGCCACATCAAATCCTAGCACCTCCGACATATAATCTACTAAGGCCTCAGTGCCCACGGTTTGCTGAAAAAACTCTTGGTTCAACCCGAGAAGAACCGCGCGCCAAAGGGTATCGTCCTTCACCACAGCTCGCAGGGTGTGCAGGAAATTACTCCCACGATAGTACATATCCCCGGATCCCCGTTCATTGACCCCATAATCGGGGATCACGGGTCGGTCATGAGAAACCGCAAACCTCAGTCCACGCACATATTCTTGAGCGGCTTGCCAACCAAAATGATATTCCAGAAACAGGGATTCGGCATAATTGGTAAAGCTCTCATGAATCCACATGTCGGCCACGTCCTCGTTGGTCAGTGAGTTCGCAAACCATTCATGGGCTACTTCGTGCACTATGATAAAGTCAAATTCCATCCCCCATCCGCTACCGCTCAGATCGCGTCCACGATATCCATTGGCGTAACCGTTCCCATAAGTCACCGAGCTTTGATGCTCCATACCCAAGTAAGGCACCTCTACAATCTTAAACCCATCCTCATAAAAAGGATAGGCTCCAAACCAATACTCAAAAGCTTCTAGTGTGCGGGGTACTTGGGCGAACTGTCGGCGCGCGGCTTCCAAGTTTTCGGGTAACACATAATAATCTACGCTCAACGGACCATTGAGCCCGTAAAAAACCTCTGAAAAATGCTCATAGGCCGCGATGTTGATGTTGACCCCGTAATTATTGATCGGATTCACTACCGCCCAATGAGTGGTATGGGTGCCATCGCCGTGTTGTTCCACTTGGAGCAGGCGCCCATTGGACACATTCATAAGGCTGTCGGGCAAGCGGACCGATATTCGCATAGAATCCGGCTCGTCCCAGGGATGATCTTTATTGGGCCACCAAATACTGGCTCCAATGCCCTGATTAGCCGATGCCACAAAAGGTCGGCCAGCGCTATCTTTCTGCCAGGTAATGCCTCCATCCCACGGCGGGTTGGCCGCTACTACGGGCTGGCCTTCGAATACAAGATCGATAGCATGCACACCTAAATCGGTATCCACCCCAGAAATAAACCAAGCCGAACCGTATTGCTCTACCTCTAACGAATGGCCCTGCTGAAGCGCTGAAACCAATTGCATAGGAGCCTGAAGATCTATCTGCAAGCGGCCAGCATTACGAGCCGAAACCACATCGGCGGCTGAAACCCCACTAACCTGCATTAACCTGGCGGTTTGTTCTTCCAAGCGCTCACGCACTCTGTACTGCATACGATTGACTCCGGAAAGAGCATGAGCCTCGATATCCACCGCCACCTGCAAATGGTAATGGGTCAAATCCCACCAAGCGCGCTCAGCGGTCACCCCTCCCCGCAAGCTATCGGCCCGAGTGTAGCTAAACTGCGAAGCATCCGAACGCTGAAAATAACGCTGTCCATCTCCTTGGGCGAAAGCTTCCGCGACCGGAAAACAAAGCCCTAGAAACAAGCCTAGTACCATCCCTTTAAAAGTTGGTGGCATCAAAACCTACCCAAAGGTTTTAAGCATAAAGAAGACCAATACACCCGTCACCGATACGTAGAGCCAAATGGGGAAGGTCCACTTCGAAACCTTTCGATGGGTACTGAATTTACCCATAAAGGCAAAAAGGAACGAGCTCAGCACCAGTGGCACCACGAAGATGGAAAGCACGATATGCGTGATGAGAATGAAGAAATATACGGGTCGAACAAACCCTTGCCCCGTAAAAGGAGTATCCCCTACAAAATGATGATACACGATATAACTCACCAAAAAGAGCGATGAGGTCACAAAGGCCGAAATCATGAAGCGCATATGCTTGGCATAATTTCGCGCACGAATTTCACGAAAGCCCAAGAGTAAAAAAACCGTGCTTAGCGAATTCAAGGCGGCATTAACGGCGGAAAGATTCGACACCCAAGCCACTTCCGTGGCGGCTGGTGCCTTGAAATAAATGAGCCACACCAAAAACAACAAAGCGGCTAAGCTTATGGTAATAATAACATACAGTGCCTTCTTCGCATCTACTCCTTCCAAGGCCTGTAATGAAGAAGGTAATTGAGCATCTAATTTGGGGTTCATACTAGAAGATATTTTAATATTAAAGCAGATATTCGCCTGCGAATACGCGGGCGAAAGTTTCGCACATTTTTCAAGAATTTAGCATTCTTTTGTACGCTTTAACCAAAATTTTTTTCGGAATGTTCTTATATTATTTAAATACCTATCGGGTATTGTTATTTAGAATGAGTACAAATTTTAGGCTTTTACACAGTTTCAAACAATTTGAATCCGAAATAGTCCTACATTTGACCGCCTTCTATCGTAGGCAACTTGTTCACAAAAAACGTTTTTTGACTAACCAGTAACACCTTATATATATGGCGCAGATTTTCCCAGAGTG
>CAKZLH010000017.1 GCA_937125285.1 uncultured Balneolaceae bacterium
GATGTGTGTTAAACGTCCTTCTTCAATGCGACAAATTCCTCTTGAAACTGACCCATGATGGGATAGGGTATGGCTTATTGGGTAAACGACTAAGCAGGCTTCAGGAGAAGGCATAGATATAGCGTCCTGAGGTGATTTATCAAATGTTTGAAGATGCTCAAGCATGAATTTAAGAGACGAACGGCCATAAAAATCATCGGCATTCATGATGGCAAAAGGGTGTTGTACGACGGATCGGCAAACCCAAACGGCATGAGCGGTTCCCCAAGGTTTTTTCCGGTTGAAAGCATCCTTTGGTTGTAGGGGTATATCATTCGAATCCTGAATAACAAAGTCGATGCGGAGGGTATGTCCACTTTGCTTGAGAACGGCATCCCATCGAGCATGTATTTGCCTTGGAAAGTCTGCAGACATTTCTTTGCTAATGACAAAAATCAGTTGTGAAAAACCTAGTTGAATGCTGTCATGGATGGCATAGTCGAGTAAACTTTCTCCATGAGGGCCTATTGGGTCGGTCTGTTTTGAGCCCCCGTAACGACTTCCCAAACCCGCCGCTAGTATGATTAGGCTTGCATTCATCGAAGCTTAGTTAGGGTATGAATACATGAGCAAACCACTTTGAGCACAAGCCATTTGCACTATAAGTCACCGATCCCAAAAATAGGTTTACGATGCATCCAAGCACCTTGGGTAAAATCGGGAACTTCTTGTGGATGACCGCCTTCTGCTATAGAACGCTCGGAAAGAGGTGTGATAACCCGTAATGTGGCACCATCATAGACATCGATAACGGGAGCTTGCTCACGACGCACACCTTCAATAAACGCCCGGTCCAAGAAGAAATCCATTCCGCCGTGTCCCGAATTAGCGGCTTCTTCACCGAACTCTTTCCATAATGGATGATCATATTTGGCGAACCACTCAGATCCGGCATCCCAACGATGCCCTTCCGATATACCCTCGATGTGAACTCGCTGTGTGTGATAATCAAATTCAGCTAATCCTTGTACTCCCTGAATACGGAATCCTAAGGAATAGGGGCGAGGCAAGTTCGTGTCGTGGGTAAGAATAATGGTTTCACCACGTGCGGTGGTAAGGGTAGATGTTACAATATCACCTAATGCCCACTCCGTAGTTGCATATGGATGATTGGGTCCACCTGTTGGATGGTTTTTAGCAAAGTGCTTTAATGAGCGTGCTTTTGTGGCATGAGAAGCAACCGATGTAATACGGTTGCCACGATTCATATCCATCCAAGCCCCAATGGGCCCCAAGCCGTGAGTGGGATAGAGTTCGGCATTACGATGCAAGGAGTGAGCCGTTCTCCAGCGAGCTTCACCATAGGCCCCTTCACCGTACAGTAAACCACCAGAGCCGTCATTGAATTTGACGGTTCTTAAATCATGTTGATACCCTCCTCTATAATGAACAAGCTCCCCAAACACATTATCCTTGACCATATTGAGTACGGCCATGACATCGCGTCTATAGTTTACATTTTCTAAAAACATCAAGTGTGTACCTGTACGCTCATGACAGCGAACTAATTCCCAACACTCGTCCACTGAAAAAGCACCTGATACCTCAACCCCAACATAAACGCCCGCCTCCATAGCCGCTAGCGATATAGGGGTATGCCACCGCCAGTTGGTGGCTATTACGACGGCATCTAGTTTTTCGTCGTTCAGCATATCTAGGTAACTTTGTTCATGTTCCTGATAAACGGTAGGCTTTTTTTGGCCTTTGGATTCAATAATCTGTTGGGCTCTTTCAATAGCATCTGGATCGATGTCGCAGATAGCGACACATTGAACCTTAGGGTGGTCTAGGATGTTATTAACATGATTTCTACCTCTTAATCCTGTTCCAATAAATCCAATTCTTATATGGTCATTTAACATGGAATGACTCGATTTTTTAGGTTCATTCGATGGAATTTTTCCGCCAACAATTCCTGCAAGCCCCGCTAAGGAACTCTGTTTCATAAAAGTCTTTCGATCCATAAAATTAGTCCGTCATTTTAAGTTTATTCCATAATCGGATGACCAGAAGGCTGCTGCCTATACAAACAGTTAGAAGTATAAAACCTAGCATCCATTTCCCATAGATAAAATTTCCAACCGAAAAGAGAGCAGAGTATATGCCAAGGGTTCCTAGCGCAACACTCAATAAACTTAACGGTAGATCCCAAGTCTTCTTCTCCTCAGAAAAGAAGAGCTCCTGTTTTTCTGCTTCATCAATAACTCTTATCCATCCTGGTCCTCCAGGGTGCACCTTTTCATAAAAGGTGATTAAAACCTGCATACTCTCTGGTCGGGTAGCATAGGTAACCACTATCCATACTACGGTAGTAATACTAACAGCAAGTAGTAACTTCACCGAAGCACCGTCTAGAAGTTGGGTGGCAACCGCTTCATTAGGCACAAAAAGTACCAACACGAACGCTACCAAAGTTGCGGATATCATAGCAGCTATTTCAGTCCAAGCGTTGATTCTCCACCAAAACCATCGTAAGAGATAAATGGCTCCGGATCCGGCTCCCGAGAGTAATAAAATATCAAAAGCCTGAGTGGCATTCTCTAAGATAGTCGTCGCCATAATGGCCGATAATATCATGAGGCCTGCAGTTGCATAACGCCCCATCGATACAAGATGAGCTTCCGATGCATCAGGTTTAACAAAACGTTTGTAAAAATCACTAACAATGTATGAGGCTCCCCAATTAAGGTGCGTGCTAAGTGTAGACATGATGGCAGCAATAAGAGAAGCAACGACTAGTCCCAACCATCCAGGTCCTAACTTTGTAAGCATGGCAGGATAGGCAATATCATCGCCCAGATATTGGGCTTTTATGTTGGGAAATTCGGCCTGAATGGAAGCTAAATCGGGATATAAAATCACAGACGCCAGTGCTACTATAATCCATGGCCAAGGCCGTACGGCATAGTGTGCAATGTTGAACAACAAGCTAGCTCCTACCGCATTTTGTTCGTCTTTTGCCGCAAGCATACGTTGTGCAATATAACCCCCACCACC
The DNA here is from genome assembly GCA_937125285.1 of uncultured Balneolaceae bacterium. Taxonomy (GTDB): domain Bacteria; phylum Bacteroidota; class Rhodothermia; order Balneolales; family Balneolaceae; genus UBA1275. The sequence continues at coordinate 3,037 of CAKZLH010000017.1, forward strand.
AGGTTCGGATCCAGGGTACCAAACGGCCCACCATTGCACGGCAATAGGTATTATGAATAGACTTAGCAGCAATGAGGTATCACTAATATCTGGTATGAGATTCAATTTGGGTTGAACCATAGGATGAGACATGAGGTTTTGGAGTCCTCCTATTTCAGGTTCTTGTAGAACCACATAGGCCGCATATAAGGCACCGGTCATGGCAATTCCAAACTGGAAAAAATCGGCCCAAATAACGCCTTTAATACCACCAAGTGAGGAATAGATCACAACTATTACCGATATGGATGCTACAATAACCCAAGGTTCTAACCCCAACATAATTGAACCAATTTTAATCCCGGCTAACATAACCGTACCCATGATTAGGCAATTGAACAGGATACCCAAATACAACGCACGAAAACCTCTAAGAAAAGAAGCCGCCTTTCCGCCGTAACGCATTTCATACAGACCTAAATCCGTGACTACCTCCGAGCGGCGCCATAATTTTGCATACACAAAGACCGTGACCATTCCGGTAATTAAAAATGCCCACCAAGCCCAGTTGTTGGCCACGCCACC
>CAKZLH010000018.1 GCA_937125285.1 uncultured Balneolaceae bacterium
ACTCCCGGTACGCGCTCAATCCTTTGTTTCAGATTCCGGTTTAGGATATCATATGCATTGGATAAATCTCGCTCACTTGAAATGCGCAACTGAAGAGTATTGCTACTGCCATCGGCAAACTTGTTAATCTGGTAATACTGAAAATCATCGGGCAGTAAAGTGCGAACACTTTCAATTTTTTCTTTTATTTCAATAGCCTTCAGATTAATATCATTGCCTTGTAAAAAGGTAATCACAATACCGGCATTTCCCTCATTTGAAAAAGAATTGATTTGTTCGACACTACTAATCGTAGCCAGTGCTTCTTCAATAGGCCGCACCACCTGCTCTTCTACCTCCTTAGGACTGGCATTAGGATAAGGCACCTGAATGAAGGCCCCGGGAAAAGTAATCTCAGGCATAAATTCTAAGGGCACCATTCGCCAGGCAATAGACCCCACCACAAACATGCTCAGAAAAAGCATAATAGTAGTAATGGGTCGTTTGATCGCTATTTCAGTGATGCTTTTCATTTAAATTTCGATAACCTCGTAATTTTTACGATCCATGATTGCATACATAACTGGAATAACCACGAGGGTTAGTAAGGTTGAAAATAACAACCCACCAATCACCGTAATACCCATAGGTGCACGTAATTCAGCGCCGTCTCCAAATCCTAATGCCAAGGGAAGAAGTCCCAAAGTAGTTGTTAAGGTGGTCATCAAAATGGGTCGTAGACGAGACTTTGCTCCTTCTTGTATAGCTTCCATTTTACTCATACCCTGATAACGCAACTGATTTACCAAATCGATGAGAACAATGGCATTATTAACAACAATTCCAGCCAACAAGATAGCTCCGATAAATACCACCACACTTAGGGTACTGTTGCTTAGATAGAGCGCCAATACGGCACCTACCAAGGCAAGGGGTATGGTGAATAGGATGATAAACGGATGTAAAAGCGATTCAAATTGGGATGCCATAACCAGATAGACCAAGAATACGGCTAAGGCAAGGGCAAATAGGAGTGATTGAAAAGAATCCCCTAGCTCCTCGTTTTGGCCTGCTAACTCGGCATAGATTCCTGTGGGCAATGGGGTGGCGCGTATCATTTCATTTACCACTCGCGCAGCTGAACTTAAATCTCCCTGTCGAATATTGGCCGAAATCACGGCAACCCGCTGTTGAGAAGATCGTCTTATTTCCGAAGGACCTACCGAGCTCTCTAAGGTTGCTACCGCATTTAAGGGGATGGGCCGTTCCGCCTCAGGATTTACAAACAATCCACCGATATCCTCTACCGAAAGCCGATCATTCTCTTCTGAACGCACCAAAATATCAATCTTCCGATCTTGATAAGAGTATTGAGTGGCTACTTCACCCCTAACCAAATCGACAATACGATCTGCAATTTCATTTACCTGTAACCCGTAGCTAGCCGCCTTTGCCCGGTCGAACTGAATCTGTATTTCAGGATTTCCAACTTCCATGGAATTCCTAACATCGGCAAATTGCTCGGACTCCAGCATCTTTTGGGTGAGTTGATCGCTTACTTTTTTAAGATCTGCTAGATTAAAACCTCTCACCTCAATCTCTATAGGTGTGGAAAAACTAAATAAAGTGGGCTTAGTTATTTCATAGCGAAGTCCTGGTACTTTTGCCAAATAAACACGTGCTTTTTCAATAGACTCTTCTTCACGGGTTGAAGTAGTCCCTTCCATCAATCGCACACTTATCTCCCCCACTTGATCCCCACCTTGGTCGGTTGAGGCATCCATTTTATTGCCTGTTCCTGCAACGGCAAAAGTAGAACGCACCTGATCATCGCTATCAAAATAATTCTGAACATTTCGAATGACCCGATCCGTCTCCTCGATAGGAGTGCCTGTAGGCATGCTTAAATTAACTACATATTCACCTTGACTCATTTGAGGAATTAATTCGACCCCTATTTGAGAAGCAACGTAATA
>CAKZLH010000019.1 GCA_937125285.1 uncultured Balneolaceae bacterium
TCGTATTAATGTCGACGTGCGTGTCGATACTAATGACGCGTTCATGTAAAGCCTGGGCTCGTTCAAGGATGGCTTCATCGTTTGGCCCACACTGTATAAAGCCGATAAAAATAATGGGAAGAATAATGCGAACATAAGATCTAAACATGACTGTATAACTATTGGTATTAAGGGGAATATTTGGAGTTTTGTTTATTCAAACGTAAACAGAAATACCCAATTAATATAGGATACATTACCTGCTTTGGAAAATGGATATACAAGCTTTAATAAATCAAGAACTTGTATGAAAGTTCAGCGAAAAAAAGCGCTTTTTTGTTGTAAATGTGTTCAATTCTCCCGACCATTATGGGGGTTGAACACATGCTGTTCATAGCCTCACTAATCAAATAAAGGATTCTACAGATCTCTAGTACCATTACCACATGAAACATATCAAGTTTTACGAGCAGGTAAACCGAAATTTTGATAAAGCTGCTCCATTTACCCGATTTGATAAGGGTATTCTGAATCAAATAAAAGTCTGTAATACGGTTTATAAAGTCACCTTTCCGATTAAACGAGACGATGGGAGTATTGAGGTAATTGAAGGTTGGCGAGTTGAACATAGCCACCATAAGATGCCGACCAAAGGAGGTATCCGATATTCGCATAAGGTAGATGCCGATGAAACCATGGCCTTGGCCGCTTTAATGACCTATAAATGCGCCATTGTAGATGTACCATTTGGAGGTGCAAAAGGCGGGGTCAAAATTAGTACTCGGGACTATTCGGTTAATGAACTTGAGAAAATTACCCGGCGATATACTTTTGAGCTAATTAAAAAAGGATTTATAGGGCCAGCCGTAGATGTTCCGGCACCTGATTACGGTACTTCAGCCCGTGAAATGGGTTGGATATTGGATACCTACCGGCAGATGAGTGAAGATTTAAATGCGGAAGCTTGCGTAACCGGCAAACCTATTCAACAAGGTGGAATTCGGGGGCGAACCGAAGCGACCGGTCGAGGAGTTTATTTTGGAATTCGGGAAGCCTGTAATAATGCCTCTGATATGAAAAAACTCGGCCTTTCAACCGGAGTAGAAGGAAAAACATTTGTGGTTCAAGGCTTGGGTAATGTGGGCTACCATTCCTCCTTATACATGACTCAGGCTGGAGCTAAGTTGGTTGGTGTAGCTGAGATGGAGGGGACCATTTATGACCCTAATGGAATCGATTTGCAGGCTTTAGTAGATTTCAGAAAAGAAACAGGTAGTATTATTGGTTTTGGAAACACGCAGCAAATCAAAGGTAAGCGAGCGATTTTTGAACAGGAGTGTGATATTATCATCCCTGCTGCCTTAGAGAGCCAAATAACCATCGAAAATGCACCCAAAATCAAAGCCAAAATCATTGCCGAGGCTGCGAATGGACCAACCACCTCCGATGCCCATGATTTTCTTAAAGAACGAGGAGCTCTAATTATTCCGGATTCATATTTGAATGCCGGGGGGGTTATTGTTTCCTATTTCGAATGGCTGAAAGATATTCAACATGTGCGATATGGACGAATGAATAAGCGATTCGATGAAGCATCTCTTACGCGTATTGTTCATGAAATCGAGCAACTTGCAGGGCAAAAATTTGGAGATGCGGAACGTAATCTACTTACTCGAGGCGCAGATGAATACGATTTGGTTGATTCGGGCCTCGAAGAGAGTATGATCACCGCCTATGAACAAATAACCGCTCTTCGGGACGAGCATAATCTCGATGATTTACGTACCGCTGCTTTTGTAAACGCCATCAACAAAATTGGCATTATGTATGAGCAGATGGGGATTTTCCCGTAAACGAAATAGATAAATCCTTCGGTGTTTGAGCTGCCCGTATGGCCAATTGCTGTTGCATATTGGCGCTACACGCCATAAAACTTGCCGCTGCGCTTGATTGCTCATCGGCAAGTACAATGGGCTTTCCGGCATCACCAGATTCTCTGATGGGTTGTTCGAGAGGTATTTCACCTAACACGGGAACGGCTAATTCATCCGCTAATCGGGTAGCTCCACCTTGACCGAAGATATAGTACTTTTTATCCGGCGCGTCTGGAGGGCTGAAATACGCCATGTTTTCGATGACTCCAAGCACGGGAACATTTACCTTGTTGAACATGGCCACTCCCTTTCGAACATCATCTAAGGCAACATTTTGAGGAGTGGAAACGATCACGGCGCCTGATAGAGGAACACTCTGAACAATGGTTAGTTGGATATCACCCGTTCCTGGAGGCATGTCCAATATCATATAATCTAATTCGCCCCATTCCACATCGTTCATAAATTGTTTAATAGCACTGGTAACCATAGGACC
>CAKZLH010000020.1 GCA_937125285.1 uncultured Balneolaceae bacterium
CTCAACTATATTACCGATTCGGATACGCTATTAGTTACGGAATGGTCGTTTAAGATTATTAGTCAGGAAGAGGCAGAAATCGAACAGGTTGATGTGATCGTAAGTCCATATCGCCCTAATGCGAATTTGGAGCTATCGGCTCGTAATCAGGTAATTGCTGAAGATATTACGGAGGCATATACGGGTAGAGTTTCAATATCTGGAGAGTATAATCTGCTCAAATATTCATTAAATGGATATTATACCACTCAGGAAGATCTAAGATTGCAACCGCAAAATCGATATGGCTTGCATTTGGAGCTAGGAAAATGGTGGAGTTTAGATGCGGGGCATATTTATCCCAATATGGGAAATTTTACCATAGCAGGAAGAAGAATGTTTGGAGTGCATTCTGAGATAAGTTTGCTTTGGGAGAATATTAATCTTGAGTTACTCTATGGAGAAATTAATAGAAAAGTGACGAATCTATACGCTGGAGTCGTGGTGGATACGGTGAAAGCGGGGGGCATTCCTCAAGACACCACCTACACTTTATCCTATGAAACATCGGGTAGGGGAGGTTTTGCCAGAAAAGTAATGGGTGCTCGGGTAGGTTTGGGTAATGCCAAATATGCACAACTTGGAATACAAGCGATGAAAGTTGAGGATGATACCACCTCGATTTTTAACGTTTTAGATTTTGATGACTTAATTGTAGGTCCTAGTGGTTTATACAGCTCTCTGACGGCTTATGATCGTCAACGATTGTCTAGTGAGCCCTCTTTATTGCGGGTGGATGGGGGGAGCCCTCGACCTAAGGGAAATTTTGTAGTTGGAGTTGATTTAGCCTTTGCCCTTGCTCAAAACAAAGTCAAATTTAAAACTGAAACGGTTGCCTCTGTATTAAATGAGGATATTTATGGTGGTCCTCTGAATCAGACACGGGCAGAAGAATTGGGCTTTGATGGAATCGATGGGGGAACCTATGATTTATTAAACCAACTGGCCACCATAATCATTGTGAATGAGAATATTAGTGTACTCCCCATTCGATTTACAAACGTAGGAACCGATAGTGCGGAGGTGACGCCCTATTTCCCAACCTCTATTTTAGGTTCTAATTCTGAACTAACGGCTCAATTGCCCTTTAATTCGATAACCGCTCGATATCGATGGGTAGGTCCGGATTTTGTTTCTTTGGCCAACTCTACCATTCAGAAAGATATCATGGGATTCACGGTATCGGATCGAATTCAATTATTTGATCGGCAAGTTTTCTTGAATTTGGGATATGAAGAGTTAGAAGACAATGTCGCTCAAACAAAAAAAGCGACCACAAAGACCGTGTCTTATAAAGGCAGTGTTAGTTATTATCCGGTAAATCAATTTTTGCCAAAAGTAACCGTTGGTTATAGATTCCGAACAAGGGATAATGGTGTTGCTAGATTTAATCCGGAAGTACCTTTGGGTTTGGAAACCGCTGCTGTTCAGAACTTGAAAATTTCGGAGGGAGATACCCTTGTAAGTCCTATTCCTCGATTAAATACCACCACGAACATTAACGCATCTCTCACCCAGCGTTTTCGAATGGGAGATGGTATTTCGGATGCAACCGTTACCTATTCAACCCTTGAAACCATTGACGAGGTATTTGCTTTTGGAGGTATTGAGAATCAATCTTATTCAGCCAGTATAAACTCTCAGTTTGTTAGAATTCCCATGAAAACTCAGTTGGGATTTAATTACAATGAAACCCTTAGTGGAGACGGACAGTTAAAATTGAATATCCAGGGTTTTTATTTTGGGGGTAGTGTGTTTCTGTTTGATGGACGATTTAGTTTAACCGCAAGAGTAGCCTATTCCGACAATCGTTCGGAAAGCCGCACCATTGAAGTGGAATCGGGAGTGGAAGACAATTTGCTGGATGATTACTATGTGCTAAGTGATGATCTAACCATCAATAACTTCCAGACCTATGCATTGGTGGGAGGTTTTGAATATAAAATTACGGATCAACACAGTTTGAAGTTTGATTCAAATGCGATTAGTATGAGCAATTTAGATGGCTTTGGTGATCGATTTGCTCAGCTTCGATATGTGTTTCGATTCTAGTTCTGAACCAATTATCTTGTATAATTGATTTTTAGCCACTAACTAATAGATTTGGAGTATGGCAGAATCCAACAAAAAAAAGAAACCGATATGGATATATGTGGTCATTTTATTGGTCACATTGGTGGTTTCAATCAGCGTTTCTATGGTGCCCGCTATACAGCGGATTGAACTTTCATTAAGAGATCGTTTCTTTGAAATTAGAGGCCCCCTTTCTGTAGAAGATTCACCAATTGTCATGGTGGCCATTAGTGAGAAAGCAGATTCTGAAATTCCAGAAAAGTGGCCATGGCCATCGGATTTACATGCTCGTCTTATCCATAATTTAAATCGAGCCGGTGCCAAGGCCATTCTCTTTGATGTTATTTTTTCTCAATCCGACACCTATGATCCCCGCAATGACTCCTTGTTTGCAGAGGCCATGAATACTTACGGAAATGTGGTGTTATCTGGTGATATCGAGCTTATACAGAGAAACGACGCCGTACAGTTCAACCCGATATTCCCCATACCATTGCTGCGTAATAATAATCCGAATCCATTTGCTTTAGTTAAAACTACACCTGATTTAGATGGTTACATCCGGAGTTATACCTTTGGTAATAATTATAGAGATCAAAGCATCTATGCGTTGGCTTTGGAAGGAGTAAGAGTATATACGGATTCGGCTTATGTAGACCCTTTGGTGGCCACTGAGGCACCCTATTTTCGTGTTGGCCCTTATGACATTAAAAAGTCCAGTTCTACACATTTTCTAATCAATTATTATGGCCCAGAGGGGTTGTTTCCCGTCATCAATTACGAACAGGTCATAGATGACACCTCCTATACTACCGTTATGGAGGCAGAGGCCTTTGAGTTAAATCTCTTTGAGGATCCATTAACGGGTACCGGGTTGTTGTACGATGAGGTGTTTAAAGATAAGATCGTTATAGTGGGGGCGACTATGCCGACTCTACAGGATTTTCATCCGACTCCTTTTTCTACTGCAGAGCAACCGAGGCCTGGGTATGAAATTCATGCACATGCATTGCAAACCATTTTAGATGGAAATTATTTGAGCCGACAGTCCAACACCTTGAATATTCTGATTATGGTGTTACTCACGATGTTGGTGATATTCTTTAATAGAAAGTTTGGGCCGGCATGGGGATTCCCTTTTATGGTCGTCTTAATGGTTGGCTATTATGTGTTGGCTCTGCAAATGTTTTTGCATCAACAGGTCTTTATGTATGTATCTGGAGTTATGATTACGGTGTTTATTGGACAGGTAGGAACGGTTGCTTATGAATTTGTGAATGAGCAACGTGAGAAACGAAGAATACAAGGAATGTTCTCATCTTATGTGTCACCTACTTTGGTAAATCAGATGATTGAGTCTGGTGAAGAGCCAAAATTAGGGGGTGAAGACAGCTATATTTCAGCCTTTTTCTCTGATATTGTTTCGTTTTCTAGCTTTTCTGAGAAGCTTGAACCCAAGAAATTGGTACTGCTGATTAACGAATACCTCACCGCAATGACCGATATTATAAATGATCAAGGGGGTACTTTAGATAAGTTCATTGGCGATGCCATAGTAGCCTTTTTTGGGGCTCCTGTACCTATGGAGGATCACGCGTATAAAGCCTGTTTGACTTCTCAGTTGATGGATCGAAAGCTGATGGAATTACGCGCGAAATGGGCTACAGAGGATTGGCCTGATATTGTTCCAGTCATGCAACATCGTATGGGTATTAACACAGGAGATATGGTAACGGGTAACATGGGTTCCATACGCCGATTTAATTACACCATGATGGGTGATAACGTGAACTTGGCCGCGCGTTGTGAAAGTGGAGCGAAACAATATCATGTATTTACCATGGTCACAGAGGCCACTAAGGTAGAGGCTGAAAAAATTGGGGATGCCTGCCTGTTTCGTTTACTCGATAATATTGTAGTGAAAGGTAGAACACAGCCGGTAAAAGTATATGAAATAGCCGGCTTACGAGAAGATGCCGATCAGAGGAAGTTAGATGCTATAGGAATTTATCACCAGGGTATGGATGCATACTTTAAAGGTGACTTTGAAGCCGCTCAGAACTATTTTAAACA
>CAKZLH010000021.1 GCA_937125285.1 uncultured Balneolaceae bacterium
GGTATCGACACGGTTATTCTAATTCGAGCGGGCTATAGAAAACACGCTACTTTTGAGTCAAAGGTATTACAAAAGACGATGAATATTCTGCCTGTATATACCGATTTGGTGGAATTGTTTTTGGATGAAGCAGAGCGGTGCCAAATGGATTTTTATTTCGGACTCTATGATTCAGGAACCTATTGGGTGAATAAGGATTATCGTTCCGAAATAAATATAAACAAGGATTTTTGCGATGAAGTAGTGCAGCGATACGGTCACAAAAAAGCATTTAAAGGGTGGTATTTTAGTCATGAAATTGGCCGATACGAAAAAGGGGTCATGGACGTGTATGAGGAGATGGCGGCTCATTTAAAAAAACTTAAAAGCCAACCCGTTCTCATTTCACCCTATGTCCAAGGGGTAAAACAATTTGCCTATGAGTCTATTACCATTGATGATCATGCTCGCGAGTGGAGAGAAATATTCAAGCATTTACAGGGTAATATTGATATTGTTGCCTTTCAGGATGGTCAGGTCGGCTATGATGAATTGTCGAATTATTTAGAGATTCACAAATCTTTAGCCGATGAATTTGGTATTGAATCTTGGAGCAACGTGGAGTCTTTCGATCGTGATATGCCCATTAAATTTCCTCCTATTCCATTCAAAAACTTACGGTATAAAATGGAACAAGCAGCCAAAGCGGGGATAGAGCAAATGATTACCTTTGAATTCTCCCATTTTATGAGTCCTAATTCCATCTATCCATCGGCGCATGGTTTGTATAAACAATACCGTCAATGGTTAGAAGATCAGGCTAATTAACCGTCATTTAAGCCTATTAGCCATAGTCTATTTTTTAGAAACGCATGTAATTCAATAACTATGTTTTCAGTACCCAATAGCGAACTCCAAAAAGTGCAAAGCCAACTTGAGCAGGAGTTATTTGAACGAGTTATTCCCTTCTGGGAGCGTCATTCATTAGATTCTACGTATGGTGGCTATTTCAATTGCCTGGATGAAGATGGTTCTGTTTACGATACCACCAAACACATTTGGCTTCAAGGTCGACAGGCTTGGATGTTTGCAAAACTGTACGAGACGGTTCAACCCGAACAACGGTGGTTAGATATATCGCGAATGGGAATCGATTTTTTACGCCAACATGCCCTAACTGAAAATCATAGGGTCTATTTTGCAACGGACCGTGAGGGAAAGGGGATACAGATTCAGCGCAAGATTTTTTCCGAGTGTTTTTATGTGATGGCTTTGAATCAATTCGGTAAGGTTTCGGGGGAGTCTGTTTATGAGCAAGAAGCAAAAGAACTTTTAGAGCATATCTGGAATTGGTCCAAAGACTTGAGTTTGGTAGGGCAAGTGGCCTATCCTGGCGTGCCACCTAGTCAAGGTCTTGCCGTTCCTATGATTTTATTAAATGTATTCGAAGAAATAGCGGGGCCCAATTGGTCCGATTATGAGTCTGAAATTACAACTTGCATCACCGAAATTCTTCAGCATATCGATAGCGATCGTAACATTGTATTCGAAACAGTGGGGCCTAATGGTGAATTTATTGACACCATAGATGGACGGATGTTAAATCCAGGTCATGCTATTGAGGCTGGTTGGTTTTTACAGCATTGGGCTCAGAAATTAAATGATCCAAGTTTGCAACAAATCGCCTTTGATATGGTTGATTGGTCATTTGAAAGGGGGTGGGATCAAGAGTTTGGCGGCTTGTATTACTTTTTGGACTCGGAAGGCCGTCCACCAACACCACTTGAATGGAATATGAAATTGTGGTGGCCTCATACCGAAGCTTTATATGCATGGGCTTTAAATTATAAACTCCGTCGAAAAGAGTCTGATTGGGAGCATTTCACTACTACTCTTGAGTATAGTTTTAAGCATTTTTCCGATCCTGTACATGGGGAATGGTATGGGTATTTAAATCGGGAAGGAGTACGCACCCATCGATTCAAAGGTGGACCCTATAAAGGATGTTTTCATGTGCCAAGAGGACTTTTATACACCCTCCAATGTCTAAAAGAAATAGGGAAGGGAGTTGTCTAAGGCGTTTGTGTCTACCGTCAAAGCATTAAGACTAGGTTGTAGCTGCTGAATCAGTTGCATCCTTGCATTTATCATCCATTCCGCGTCCATAACAGCATTAGGGGCATCTTCTGAGGTTAATAATGTTTGAGTGTATTCTCGAAAGGCATGCGTGTTAAGGGCATTAATTTTCGCTAGCCGAAGTAGATTTTGAACAGTTGTATCATTGAAATACCCCTCTTGGAGTGCTTTTTGTGAAAACAAGTAATCCGTTAACGCGAATTCAATAGCACCTCTAAGGCTACCCGATAAAAGGTAGCTTGGAATGTGAGGTAAAGCGATTAGAAAATCCTTAGTGGTAAAGCTAAATGGACCGATACTTGCCAATATGGTCTCTTCATTAAACTCAAAAGCACGATTTTGGATTTCTAATCTCGCTTTTTCTTGAATCAAGTAAGGGGAGAGTTGTAGATTTTGGGCACCTAGCCATTGCTCTAACTCACCAAATGCTGAGCTGTATAATTCCAAGGGATATTGCTTGCGAACCGAATCCACCCAGGCTTGGCTACGCTCTTCTACTCTTCGAGCAAATATAGCCTCACTTAGGCTTTGCCGTTCATTTTCGAAGGTGCTTAGATCGGCAAAAAATCGCTCTTCCTTGTTCATTAAAAGGAACATATGCCAACCATTCAGGGAGGGTGTAGGCGCGCTTATTTCCCCTATTTCAAGCGAGTAAGCCACATTTTCAGGGCCAATACCCATATCTTTCCAACCAATCCAACCCATGTAATAACGGCTGCTATCTTCCCCGACCTTAAGCATTGATTCCATAGCTAGTGATGCAAAATCCTCTCCATTTTGTAATCGGCGCTGATAGTTGATGATATCTACCTCGTTAGGCGAGAAAATTTGAGCCAATTCGAGCCGGGTATTTTTTTTCCTAAAGGCATTTCGAACATCCTCATTGGACGCAGATGATACCAGTGGCCTCACCTGATCTTGAACCCATTTTTTTGCGGTTTGAACTCGAAGATGCCCTTCTAAATTCATTTTTATACTTTCATCGGAGAGGAGGTTATTGGCTTCGGCCCATTGAGCAATGGCCATTCGATTCATGAGTTCCTCGAGAAACAAGAGTCGTGATTTTTGAGAGTCTCTTACCGAGGCGACCGACGCATAAGCTAAATACTGTGTTTTGAATAGTTCGACATCTAAACACAGATCACCGGAGTAGGCTATAAGTTGATATTCCCTATCGCATAATGGCAGTGTTTGAAAAAACGCATCCGTATCTTCAAAACCGACAATCGAATCCTTTTCAACTTTCTCACACTGCGTTAGTGCCGTTAAAAGAACCAGCCCTATTAGTATAGGTGCACGGAATAAAAAGAAATCTTTAAAGTCCATAGAAGGGAACTACTAATCGATATTAGCGAAATAAATAGGTACTTATTTCATAGGGTTCTAAGGGGATAAAGAGTGTTTGCTGGTCAATTTCTTCGGTTAAACTTTCTACCCAGCTATCGGTAAGGCTACTTTTTTGAACTTCTTTTACCTCGAAGCCTAAATCAATCCTACTCATTTGATCTTTATCTGAAGAATTAAATACTCTTAGCACATAATATCCATTGTTGTGTCTATAAAAAGAAGAAATTTTAACCACCGGATTCTGTATGTCCAACAAAGAATAATGTCTCGGTAGGGGACCTATGGTAGGAATGTCATGCAGAATTGGAATTTGTTGAAGATAGGCTGGGTGAGAAAATGCTTTGGCTTCATTCACCAAATCTTCTTTTGAGCCAAATATAGATCCAAAAGAAAGTTCGGCGGTAATTTCGCGCAAACACTGTGCACCGGGAGTAGGTATGGAAGGCCCGGCTTGTGGTCTTCGAATGCTACCGTTACTCACCGATAACATGCCTACAGCACGATGCAATGTTATTGCAAAATGATTATGACCTTGGTAACTAATCAATTCATACTCGGGCAAACCTCTGTTGGCGACCCAACTGTATCGGTCTCCTTGGGAAACGTAACAATAATCTATTTGATGATGAGTGGTATAAAGAAGTTCACCAGGATACTTCTTGTAGCGATCCGGATAATCCTTTGGTTTTTGTTCATTTATCATACTATGCTCAGCCTCGCGGTAATGGGATTCGGCATAGCTAATGGATGTTTCAAATCCAATGGCCAATAGGATTCTCAGGCGGCCATTATTGGTATGATTACGGTAGTTAACCTTTAGATCAATCCCTTTTGAACCATTCAATAGTAGTTCAACATGAATGTTTAGCTCTTTAAGCTCGGGATGTGTTCCTACTCTTGGTCTTCCAGTTGGATCTAGTTCAACAATAGGCACCTCTATTTTATAGTAGAGGTGTAAGCAATTCTGACGCAGAGGGTCTTTTACAATCTGTTCGATTTTCCCATAGTAATTTTTTTGTTCGACTCTGGAGAATGAATAGGTGTCTCCATGGTCCTGGGCATATTCAAACCGGATGGGATTATCTAGCTCACAACCCGTTTGTTTACATCGAATGGTGAAATTCTTATCTGAAAATTGTATCGAATAGTGTGCATTTCTCATTAGGCCTTTCTGCTCGACCAGTGACGATATGCGCTTATTCGTACTCTCGGGCAAAAGATTCCACTGAATGGGGCTTAGTAAATCGACTGGTTCCTCAAGGATATCGGTGGTCTCTACAAAACGTACTATTTGATAACCAAGTGCTGGGAGTTCAATTTCGAATTCTACATGATAGGCGCGACCCCATGTGTGCTGAATAAACTGCGCATCTAAATAAGGTGCTTTGGTGCCAATAAGTTGAAATACAACAGATCTCCCTGTACTGTCATAGCCACGTAATTTTTGCAGAGGAATTCGTTTTTCTTCCTGCTCTTTATCTTCATTGGCAAAAACTATCTCGGTTTGAACACGATATTTATGAGTAAATGGGTGGGGGTTGAATAACCAAACATCTCGGTATCTCAAATCGGATTGATACCCTTTTAAGAATCCAATTTTAGCCAATTCTTCAACGATTTCCGTGATCATTGTCTTAGATGTTTCAATCACTTCACGGTATCGGTATTCATTATCTTCGTGTACTCCGTCTACGCTGCATCCACAGATATCATCGTGTGGGTGATTTTGCAATAATTTTTTCCAAATGTATGAGCTAAACGCATGATCTGGTTCTGCTTTTGTTAGGGAAAATAGTAGCGCTTGCGACGGCTCAACGTAATGTTCAAGTAGTGATTGGGCGGTGTGATTTTGCTGTTTGATATACATTCGAGTAGAATAGACACTCGAAAGAATAGGGTGATCGGGATTTCCTAATAAGTCACCTTCATAGTTGTAACTACAGTCAATGGTTAATAAGGAGTCCATGAAATCAGAAAAACTACCTTGAGTTATCGATACATCAGGATGGGGGTTGTGTGCGCTAATATGATCCAGAATTTTAGGGAGTTCCTTTTGCTCAGGCATATGATCAACCCCGTTGTTCAGTAAAAAAAGATGCTTGGGTTCGAGGCTTTCTAATGCATTTATGGCTTTATCAAACTGTTCTAAGGCAAGATCAAAATCAGGTTCAGATTCATCATATCGGCCAATTATATGCCCATAACCCAGAGCTGCGGCATTGAAATAGCCTTCTTTTATGTAATAGGCTCGAACTTTTGAACCATTCGGAGAGGTCCAGTTGAAGTGCAAGGTTCCCAATCTATTCAAGGAGTCGGGCATCCCTCTCATGAACAGGAAATTATCAATCGAAAAGCCCTGCAAAATTTGAGGTAATTGGGCAGGATGACCAAAGGGATCGGGCACATACCCTACATCTAATCCAGAATCCCAGTCTTTGGATATAGCCATTCCTATTTGAAGATTCCTTATGATGGATTCACTGCTTACTAAAAAAAGATCGGGAAGTACATACCAAGGGCCTATGATTAATCTGCCAGTACTTATGAATTCTTTGAGTTTATCTTTTTTGTTGGGTCGAATTTCCAAGTAATCTTCGATGAGTACTACTTGCCCATCCAAGACAAAACAGGTAAAGTCAGGATCCTTATCTAGCATTTCTAAAATTCGGTCGATCATGCGCACAAGACGCAAACGGAATTCATTAAAACTCAAGTACCATGCTCGATCCCAATGTGTGTGGGAAACCACAATAGCCGATTTAGTTGCTTTATCTGAGTGATTCATACCTGTAACTTCCTGCTATGTACATAATGTACATAATTATTCATACTTCTATGTTCGTGTGAAATTTAGCATTTTAACCTTTAGGGTCAATACCAATATATACTTATATAATATTAAAAAAACGCTTTTATTAGTGAATAGCTTTTGATTCACACATTATATTTTTTTGGTCAGTTGTTGAAATATTATGTACGTATGTATATAATGTTAATACATATTCAACATAAAAAGCATCATGAATTATTCAGGTGCTGGTAACCAAAGAATCAGAGGATATTATTATGAAACTACGCATGCTAGCAATGAGCGTTTTGGCAGGGCTTAGTATACACCATATGAACAGTGACTCAATTGTAGTTGCTCAACAGAACTCTCCGGCTATTGATAACCTTTACCATGTGGCAATGAATGGCAGTGAGGTTACGGTTGATGGTAGCTTTGAGGATTGGTCCGATGCACAGTGGGTGTATTTGAGTGTGGACCACCCTTTACAAGGATATTTGGATGCCGCTGATGCTGAGGGAAAAATGCCCACAAGTCCATCGGATGGGAGCGCTTGGTTTGCCATGAAAATGGATGGTGAGCATGTGTATCTTGGACTCAGAGTTCGGGATGATGTCCCAATGCTTGCAGGTGATGCGACGGGTGCAGCTTTATATGCCTACGATCATCTAAGTGTTTTTTTAGGTTTGTATGATCTTGGTTCTGATGCCTACTCAAGTCCTCATTTGGATCGATTAAATATGACCTCAGGCGCTCACCTTATCCATCCATCAACCTCTGAGGCTATGTATACCGGAAGTACTTATCGCATAAGTTCGGCAAGTGATAATTCCGATCAAACACTAGGGCCAGATTATCATCTGGGCATTCGTGCAGCTGCACATGATGGAGCGTCTATTTCGGGAGATCAGGTGAATCAGCACAATTTTGGATATGTAGATGCTGCTATTGCAAATACTACGGCGAGTATTCAACAATGGAGCGATGGGGAAGGCTATAATCTGGAATGGAAAGTGCCGTTCGCTTCATTAGCGGGAAAAATTGCCTCGCCAACAGGCAACTATTCTGATTTCGAATGGCCTAGTTTTACTCCTGAAGAGGGTCTTATTTTCTCTTTCGACGTTGAAGTAGGAGACGCGGATGAAGTCGCTGATGAAATGAACACTGAATACCTAAGACTAGGTACATCGAGTAATTTAGCTAATTACTCCTCACGATTTGGCTTCAGAGCCAAGATCGTGGATATGAGCAATAATCCATTGAATACCCCTCGATGGACTTACCCAATCGATTATAAGACAGAGCAGAATGTTGAATTGGATGCGGATCTAAGCGATTGGAATGACGCTTTCTTTTGGGGTATGAATCAGGATCACCCACTGTTTACAGAAATTCAAGGAATTCCTCAATCTCCTGAAGATTTCTCTGGATACTTTGCTATGAAAATGGACGATCAAAACCTTTATGTGGCGGTTAGAGTTCGAGATGAAGGTACACCGATGATACAAACATTGGATACTCCTAATCTAGCGTTCAACTATGATCACGTGAGCGTTTATTTGGGACTCTATGATATCAGCGATATTGCATCTAATCCTCATGTCGAAGGTCCTGGAGAGTTTTACATGTTTCGAGAACGATTTGCAGGAACCGATACGGCTCGAACCGATACCATCATTTCGAACAGAACGTATAGAATTCGACCCGAAATAGATAACACCTCTTCAACTCGCGGTGCTGATTACCAGATGCTTTTACGAGCATTACCCTACGGTCCAGAGCCTGTTGAGCCAGAGGAATACAGTGGAGCCTATGTCGATACCACCATCTACAAGGGAACGGAGGCTGCAGCGGATTATACCTTAGACGAACAAGGTTATATCATGGAGTGGAAAGTTCCTTTCGAGAGTTTGGCTGGAGAAATTTCAAAGGGACAAAAACCGTTGCCAGGGAATTACAGAGGAATTGAGTGGCCATTATTTTCACCAGAAAACGGAGTCACGATTTCATTTGATGCCGATTTAACCGATAGGGATGAAAGAGATGGCGCGCGTGGTATGAACCGATTTCTTCGTATGGGGGATTTACCCGCTCTTTGGAGAGATTCCAAAAGTTTTAAAATGCGAGGCCATATCGTAGAAACTAGGGCCAAAGTAGGGGTATCTATCGATGAGGATTTAGCCCAAAATATACGTCCATATGATGTGTATTTAAGTCAAAATTATCCCAATCCATTCAACCCTAGCACTCAAATAGAATTTTATTTGCCCAACGCCGGTGAGTTGAGTCTTGAGGTTTATAATCTATTGGGACAAAAAGTGGCAACGGTTACCAATGGATTCTATTCATCCGGTATGCATTCGGTCACATTCGATGCCTCTGCACTAAGTTCAGGTGTTTATGTTTACACTCTGAAAAGTGGGCAACAAATGCATTCAAGAAAATTCACTTTGATCAAATAATCTAAGGTGTCGGCGCTTACCGGCACTTTGTATTCTTTTGACCTAATAACTTATCAATTGCCCAGTTATCACAGAGTTGAAATCAAAATTATCATTTATACCACGAGCACTGTTTTTTGCTGTTTTACTTCTAGGGACACAACAGGCAGGAGTATGGGCACAAACCACGGGCAAAATAGCGGGTAAGATTACAGATGCTACCGGTGAGTCGCTCCCAGGTGTTAATATTATGGTTAATGAGACGCTTCAAGGGAATGCCACCAATATCGAAGGGGAGTATTTCATTTTGAATATCAAACCAGGTAGCTATACCGTAACCGTATCGTATATTGGGTTTAAAACCATTCGTGTAACCGATGTTCAAGTAAGCGTTGATCGAACTACCCGTCTCGATTTTACCATGGAGGAAGAGCTCCTAGAAGGAGAGGAGATCGTTGTTATTGCGCAACAAAGTCTAGTAGTAAAGGATCAAACCTCCGCATCTGCGAAAGTAAGCGGTGAAGAATTACTAAGTCTACCAGTTCAAAGCTTTGTAGAAACCGTATCTGTTCAAGCGGGAGTTAATGAAGGTCAATCTGGTGGATTACACATTCGAGGGGGGCGAAGCTCTGAAATCAAATACTATGTTGATGGCATCGCCGTTTCCAATCCCTATTCAAATGCACTTGCCGTTCCAGTTGAAAATACGGCTGTTCAGGAAGTAGAAGTCATTAGTGGTACCTATAATGCCGAGTATGGCCAAGCCAATAGTGGTATTATTAACATTGTTACTCGAGACGGTTCCAATGAATTTGAGGGAACTTTTATCGCTAGTGTGGGAACCTACAGAACCGGAGACTCTGAGGTGTTTTTTGGCTTAGATGAGTCGAGTTGGGTAGGTGAGCAGAGCTATGAGGCATCCTTATCTGGGCCAATAAAAAAAGAAAAGCTGTTCTTTTTTAGTAGCCTAAAAGCTACCTCCTCAGAAGGATGGTTGAAAGGACAACGAATTTTCTTGCCATCGGATTCATCTGATTTTTCCTCGAACAATTTCACTAATTGGGTTATTGAAGCTTCCGGGGATAGTGCCATAGTGCCGATGAACCAGCGTAAAGGTTTTACCTTTATGAACAAATTGAGTTGGAAAGCCTCGCAAAACATCAAGGTGAACTACTCGATCACCCAATCTTTATCTGAGTCTAATTACTACCAACATCTCTACCGGTACAATCCCGATTATCTCCCCACACAATATTCCAATTCTACCAACCACCTTGTAGCTGTAAATCATGTATTGAGCCCGCGCAGCTTTTACAACCTAAGGCTGTCTGCTTATTCCACCCGATTTCAACAATATGCCTACGAGGACCCTTATGACGAAAGGTATGCTATCATAGAAGGCCGATCAGGTCAACCTAGTAATGTATTTAACACCGGTGGAGTGAACAACTATCAACTTGATCGAGCATCTACTACCTACGCCCTTAGGTTCGACATCACTCGTCAATTTGGAACGACTCATATGGTAAAGGGTGGGGTTGAATACCGGTATAACGATATGGATTTCGAAGAATTTTTTATTCAGGCACGACGGGTTGAAGGATTTCAACGAAGCATACCACCCATTACTTCCCGTCTGCATAACGCCTATGTACGAAATCCAATTGAAATCGCCGCATTTCTACAAGACAAAATTGAAATTGACGATTTGATTGTGAATGTAGGCCTACGATTCGATTATTTTGACGCGCAATCAGTGGTGCCAATAGACCTTAGAGACCCCTATAACACCGCTGCTTTACCCTTTGCCCAAGCCTATAAAGATGCTGATAGTAAATGGCAGTTAAGCCCTAGAATTGGATTCGCCTTTCCAATATCCGAAAATGGGGTCATTCACGCTTCGTATGGGCAATTTTTTCAAATACCCGAATACAGCCGGTTATATGAGAACCCCGAGTTTGAAGTTCAATCCAGTAATTTCACCCAGTATTTAGGTAATCCAAATTTAAATCCTCAAAGCTCAACAACCTATGAGATTGGTCTACAACAGCAGCTCGGTGAGTTTATTGGAGTCGATGTTACGGCCTATTATCGCGATTTACGGGCCCTGATTGGTACAACTTTATACGAAGCTCGTACTGGTGGAGATACCTGGGGACGTTATGAGAACACAGATTTCGGCCGAGTTCGAGGTATCTCTTTAGCCACAGAAATTCGAACCAATATTGGTTTGTTAGGTTCATTTAGCTATACCTATCAACTAGCTAGAGGGAATGCTAGTGATCCCAAACAGGCATTTTATGACGCTCAGCAAAACAACGAATCCTCTCGAAATTTAGTGGCTCTAGATTGGGATCAAACCCATAATGTTTCTACTACCCTAAGCTACGTGAGAAACAAATTAAGCATGGGGCTAATATCGGTGTTTTACACAGGCTATCCCTTCACCCCGCAAGACATTCAACGTAACCGCATCGAACTCCTTAGAAATCAAGCTCGTTATAATGCCGAATTTCTCCTCGACCTTCGAGCGGCTTATGTGCTGAACATCGCAGGGGCAGAGGGGCAATTATTTCTTACGGGAGAAAACCTGTTGAATTTTTACCGACAAGACCGAGAGCCCAAAATTTTCGCTTCAGAAATCGCAGCTCATGAAGCGAATGGAAATACAGTAATCAATGACTTAATTGAATATAGAACCAATCCTGTACTCCAAAAACCACCCAGAAGTATTCACCTAGGGATGCAAATACGATTTTAATGAAAGATTGGAAGAACATATCACTTATCCATTCCTTGCGATTGGTCATAATCGCTAGCTTGCCCATGATATTGCTCGCCACAAACCTAGGTTTGGCACAGGTGAATGACTCAGGTGTATTCATTGATACCAATAAGGGAAAACAGGATGAACGCGTCGATTTTAACCTTACAGGGAATCAGGTCGAATCCATTATTACTAACTGGGGTTCGGTTGGAAATGGGAACGGTTCTATCAATCAGGCGGGTGTGTGGCCACGCGGTACGGGGCATGGACATATCCACGAAATGACAGGTATCATCGTCACGCGCACTAAAGATGCCGAGGGAAATAATGTCACTATTGTAAGTGATGGATATGGGGCTAGTAGTGATGACACCGATATTGATCCCAACACGAATATCCGATGGAAATACCAACCGCTCCCTGGATATTTCAACAAAGATGCGGAACAACCCGAGATTGCCAATGCTCGAAACCCGAATTCTTGGCCTGCTTCTTGGCCAGATAAATCCTCGGAGTGGGACGGCGCTTGGAATGGTTATTTCGGGTTGAACCAATTTAATGCCGATCAAGAGGTCTTTTATGTGATGGATGATTTGTCCAACACGGAGTATTCTTATTATCCAATCGATGGATCCACCGACGGTGGGCTTGGCTTACAGGTACGAGTGCGACTTTTTCAGTGGTCACAAGCCTTAGCAAAGGATATTCTTTTCATGCAATATGAAGTATCCAATATTAGTGACAGAGACTACACCACTCGCCTTAATGAATTACCCATTATCTTTGGTGGGTATACAGATGTGAATCCTGCAGGTTCAGGAGCAACCGATGATGCGGCTGGCTTTGATAAGGATTATGATATCGTTTATGGATGGTCCAGTACAGGACAGGGTACCTGGACACAGTTCAGAGATATAGCCCCTGGCTACGTGGGATGGAAATTCCTAGAAAGTCCAGGTATTGATACCGATGCTGTGGATAATGATGGGGATGGTTTGTTGGATGAATCCAGAGACAATGATGCTGGAAACTATGAATTTGGTACCTGTGGGGTGTATGCAGATCCACAAATGCGATGGTCTGGTGACGAAGACTGTGATTGGAATGCACTGCTAGATGATGTAGGAACCGATGGTATAGGTCCTGATCAAGAAGGGTATCCCGGCCCTGATCCCGATGGTACCGAAGGAAATGGTCGGCCAGATCAAGGCGAACCTAATTTCGGCCGCTTAGACAATGATGAGTCCGATCAGGTGGGCTTAACCTCGTTTTATGGTCCTAGTTTTGGTACGGTAAACATCCATAATGAAGAGACCATATGGCCTAATATTCAGCCTAACTTTTTTGATATACCACTGCAAGGTCAAAACCAAATCTGGATCTTTGGTTCGGGTCCCTTTTCGCTTCCTCAAAACAAAACACAGCGCTTTTCCACATGTTTTGTCTATGGATCTAATGAGATTGCCATGTTTCGTTCAGCGCAAGTTGCTCAGCGCATCTTTGACTCCGATTATCGCTTTGCCACGCCGCCGCGTCAACCCGATCTTCGTGCGATCGCCGGTGACGGTAAAGTGACCCTAGTCTGGGATGACCTAGCAGAATTTTCTAGAGATCCAATCTACGGAAGAGATTTTGAAGGGTATCGAATAATTAAGTCTACTGATCCACAATTTACCGATGCCGAAGACATCACCGATGCCTTTGGAAATGCTGTCTACAAGCGGTCTATTGCTCAATTCGATAAGCGTAATGGTTTAAGTGGTTATCATGATCTTCAATTTGGAGAAGAAATTGGTGTTCCCAACGGGGTGCACTACTATATGGGCGATGATACAGGTCTTCAGCACTCCTATATCGATGAGGATGTGGTAAATGGTAGAACCTATTACTATGCCGTTGTTTCCTATGATGCCGGTTACATAAACAGTTACTTTGCCGACGGTATCTCTGAAATAGAGAATTTACTACCTATTTCGCCTTCCGAATCACCGGCGAGTATAACCGTTACTCAAGGGGTAATCACCAATTTCGATCGTAATACGGTACAGGTGCGGCCAAATCCTCGAGCATCTGATTATGTTTCGGGTGTCATAGATACCGATGAACGTTCTTATGTGTATCAAACCGACGGTTTGGCTACGGGCAGTATTAGAGCCGAAGTCGTGGATGATGCCCTCCTTAAGAATGATCAGTATAGCTTGATATTCCATCAAGAAGAATTAAGCACAAAAGTCGAGTATAGAACTTCGCACTTTAGCATTACTAACGCCGCTGGTGACAGTCTTGCCCGAAGAGTAGCCATTCCAACCTCATTGGAAGGAAAGGACCTAACGGAGTGGACCTATGAGTTACTAGACGAAGGGCTACTATTTTATTTTCAGAATGAAAATGCCGATGAAATTGATACGCAACAACAGTCGGGTTGGAGTTCAGAAAGTAAAACAAATCTTATTCCAGCTGTTCGACTCCATCCCCCCACCTTTGCCCAACCTGATCCTGTGGTTTGGCCGATTCGAATTACTATTGAGATAGGTGATGGGACACAGGAATTAGGTACTGCATTTACCTCAAGTACAGGTAATAACTCATTCCCGGTATATTTTAGACTGTATGAAACAGGAACAGGTGTTCAAATCCCATTTATTTTTAATGAGGTAGATAGCACCGAAAATGGAATGATTGATGCGGGTGAGCTCATTCAGTTAGCCTTCAAAAAACAGGAAGATCGCAATCGACTAACACCCGCTTGGAATATTGCCTTTGAACCCCCCGTTGATGCGAGCGGTGCCGTACTGCCAAGTTCAGAACACATCATGCCACAACTTGGAGATGTCTTCATCTTGAATACCGCTATTCCATTTGGGTCTCAAGATCGGTTCCAGTTAGAAGCCAAGGCGGCCTATCTAGATCAAGCCCCTGAAGAGTCTATTTTGGATCAGATACAGGTGGTTCCCAATCCTTATGTAGCGGCCAATGTTTCCGAAGCAAAACCATTTTTAAGCGGGAGAGGAGAGCGTCGGATCGAGTTTAGAAATTTACCCAACAACGCCACTCTTCGCATCTATTCGGCTAGTGGAGTATTTATACGAGAATTACGTGCGAATGATGGACTTGCTGTATTTGATCTTCAATCCGAGCAAGGCTTAGAAGTAGCATTTGGTTTGTATTTCTATCATGTCGTTGCTCCAGGCGTTGGTGAGAAAACGGGGAAATTTGCCATTATTAATTAGATATGAGTACGCAATCATTACATATCATCCTTGAATTTTGGAGTGCATTACGGAGCTTGCTAGCATCCAAATTGCATCATTGCTTTTCAATAGCCCTCGTATTTTTCGGGTTGATGGGGGTCCTTCCAAATGCATCTTTATATGCACAAAATCAAGGGACGACAGCTTTATCATTCATAGAAATTCCTGCGGGGGCCCGCTCCATTGCAATGGGAGAGGCCTATGTGGCTGTTGTTGATGATCATTCTGCACTGTACTGGAATCCTGCAGGGATGACTCAGGTCAAGGGTAATCAGGCTGGTTTTCAGTACACAGAATGGTTTGTAGATACACAATTATCTTATGCATCAGCGGTTGTTGGGTTAAAAAATGGTTTTCTAGGTGCACATATGTACCTATTTGATGGTGGCCTGATGGATGTAACCACCTTATACTATCCCGAGGGAACCGGTGAACAATTTTCAGTTCAGGATATAAGTCTAGGATTGAGCTATGCTCAGGCCTTAACCGATAGATTTTCAATGGGTGGAACCCTAAAACTGGTTCAATCTCGAATTTGGAGAATGCGGGCTAGTAGTATGGCACTTGATTTGGGTTTTCAGTATCAAACCCCTTTGGAACGATTAAAGTTAGGGTTTAGCATCACTAATTTTGGTAGTGAAATGCGTTTAGAAGGTGATAATACCTTTGTTCGTATCGACCAAGACCCGCAAACGGCTGGTGATAATGATGGTATTCCTGCAAACTTATATGTGAAAACATGGGACCTGCCTCTCATCTTCAGAATAGGTTTCGATTATGAGGTCATCGAAAGCCTAGATCATTCTTTGAGAATAGCAACGGATGCGGTGTATCCAAACAATAATTCTAACTATGTAAATGTGGGTATGGAGTATGGATACCGAGATATGGTGTATCTAAGATCTGGTTATGCCCATTTATTTTTAACAGACAACTATGGGCAAGGTCACTTTCGTAGCGGTATTGGCCTTCAAATTTCAAACAAACTACAATTCGATTTCTCCTACAGTGAACGAGGAGATTTGGGTAGTGTGAACACCATAGGATTGAGTGTAAATTTTTAGTGAGTGAATATGGTAGACTTGAATAATACAGATGCACATTTATATGACTTAGTAGCTCGGGATTTGAAAAAGAAGATCCGAGAGTATTATTTCGGTCAGGAAGGTAAAATTCCCAACTATTTACAGCTTACAGAAATGTATGATGTAAGTATGTCTACGATTAAAAAGGCCATGAAAATACTCAATGACGAGCATGTTTTGGTGAGTAGAGTAGGTAAAGGCACCTTTGCGAATAAAGCATTTTTAGAAGGTAGTTTGAACGGTGACTCCATTAAAAAGAATGGATCCGAGCGTCATAAAACGGGAAAAGTAGGACTGATGATTCGAGATATAGATGGTCCCTATTTTTCTGGAATCTATAAAGCTTTGGCGGACAAAGCCGATACCTTACATCAACAGTTAATGCTTACGGTTAGCCGAGATTTTCATCAGCAGGAAGATTCACTACTCCGAATGATGATGGCCCATGAAGTGGATGGTATTCTATTAACCACTCGCCGAAAATCAATATTTGGTAGTCGTATTTACGACTTACTTCACGAACAACATATTCCAACGGTGTTACTACACGATGTCTATGATGCTAAGTTACCCATTGTTGATGTGAATAATTATTTGGGAGGAGCTCTAGCAGCAGAGCATTTGCTCAAGCATGTGACGGGAAATTTATCGGTTATTGTAGGTGAGCATGGCTTCCGTGCCGATGATTTGCGACTGGAAGGTTTTTTAGACACGCTCAAGCAACATGATATTGATATTGAAAACCGCTGTCATGTGTTTCGGTATTCCTTTGGTACCGAAAATACGGCTTTTGACGAGGGCTATAAATTGGGTATGTCGCTCGCGGTTAAGAATTTGAACATTGGTGGAATATTTTTGTTCAACGATCTTATTGCAATGGGATTCCAAAAAGCCATGCTTGAACGTGGTATTTCTATACCCCAAGATATTCGAGTCATTGGATTTGATAATATAGAGCGCTGTACTGAGGCACGAATACCGCTAACAACCATTGAAGTACCAAGATACGAGATCGGTGTAAAGGCATACGAAATTCTCAGGACCTTTATGAGAGATGGGCATTCCAAAGTTCCCCCTCGCACCTTACTAGATCCTAAACTTATCATTAGGGATTCGGCATGAAAATAGTTGCCAACATATTGGTCATTGGGCTGTTTTTTCTATCATGCACAAACAATAATCAACCTGTGCCCACCTTAGATACCGTATTACAAGAAGATTTAAGAGGGGTATGGTTGACCAATATAGACAGCGAGATTCTCTTTGACTCTAACCGCACTAAAGAGGCTTTAACCAAACTCAAAAATTCGGGATTTAATACCGTTTATCCTGTGGTATGGAACGATGGCTACACCTTGTATCCAAGCGAGCTCATGAGACGTGAATTTGGTGAAGCCTTTGAACAAGACACGTTATTTGCCTCTTTAGGAATTGATCCCCTTCAAAATGTAATTACCCATGCACGAGCGTTAAACTTAAAGGTGATTCCATGGTTTGAATTCGGATTTTCCTCTAGTTACAATCAACAAGGAGGGCATATACTGGCATCAAAACCAGAGTGGGCCGCTAGAAATCAAGAGGGTGGAATACTTACTAAAAATGGCTTTGAATGGATGAACGCCCTACATCCTGAAGTGCAACAGTTCCTTTTAAACATGGTGCAAGAGGTTATAAGCACCTACGATGTAGATGGTATTCAAGGAGATGATCGCCTGCCAGCCATGCCTTCTGAAGGGGGATATAGTCGATTTACAAAAGAATTATACGTTCAAGAAACGGGAAATACCGTTCCTGAAGACCCCTTAGCGCCTGCTTTTTTAGAGTGGAAAGCGGATAAATTGTCTCAGTTTGCACAAGATCTCTACGGGACTGTTAAAGCTTATAATGAGCATCTCATCGTATCTCTTGCTCCTAGTGTTTATCCATGGTCCAAGGAACAGTATTTGCAAGATTGGTCTCAATGGTTACGAGATGGAAGTATGGATGAATTAATTCCTCAAAATTATCGATGGGACATCACCGCTTACCAGAACACGCTGAACGTCATAAAAGCGGAATATGATCAACATAAACCAGCTGATAAAACAGTCAGATTTGCCTCGGGAATTATTATTAAAGCGGGCAAAAGGTTTAACGATTATTCCTACGTGAAGCAGGCCCTTCAAATGAATCGTGAAGCTGGGGTAGAAGGAGAGGTTTACTTTTTCTACGAAGGGCTCTTCGAGCAAAACGGATATTTAGCCGATTCACTTAAACTCAATCACTATCACCAGTAAGGAAACTACCGATACTCATGAATGGTCTACCTAATAGTTTAATTTTTTTGAAAAAAGCATC
>CAKZLH010000022.1 GCA_937125285.1 uncultured Balneolaceae bacterium
ACCTACATCTCTGAAATTGCCCCTGCCGAGCGGCGTGGACGGTTGGTGATTTTGTATCAATTCATGATTGTGTTGGGAATTCTGGTGGCCTTTGTTTCCAATTGGTTGGTGGGCGACAGTTTTGGGGATCTTTCTTGGCGATGGATGCTAGGTCTTGAAAGTGTACCTGCTTTGGTGTATTTGCTCATGGTTTTTGGCATACCGAACAGTCCTCGTTGGTTGGCCGTGTATAAGAAGGATCACGAAAAAGCACAGCAAACCTTAGCTCTTTTAGATCCTTCGGGGCAAAGCAGTCATATTTTAGAAGACATTGAAGGTCATGAGTCTGACCTTCCGCAAAAGGGAGATTCGTTCTTCTCGGGCCGATATAACTTCTCCATTCTCCTGGCTTTCTTAGTCGCATTTTTCAATCAGGTCTCGGGTATTAACTTCGTGATTTATTATGCCCCGCGTATTTTTGAATCGGCCGGCTTGGCCTCCAGTACAGCCTTATTATCTTCGGTAGGTATTGGAGTGGTGAATCTTCTCTTTACGATGTTAGGAATTATACTCATAGACAAATGGGGCCGTAAACAACTCATGCTCTATGGCTCCATAGGATATATTACCACTCTGTCGGTGGTGTCATGGGCCTTCTACACCGGCGCAGGTGGCACCATTGTGGTGTTGTTTTTATTCGGTTTTATCGCTTCCCATGCCATCGGTCAGGGTGCGGTCATTTGGGTGTTTATCTCCGAGATATTCCCCAATCATGTTCGGGCTAGTGGCCAGTCGTTTGGGACGGGCGTTCATTGGGTTTTTGCAGCTTTGATTACCCTATTCACCCTCTTTTTCATGGACCTACTGGGTGATAATCCCGCGCCACTATTTGCGTTCTTCGCCTTCATGATGGTGCTTCAGCTCGTGTTTGTACTCCGAATGATGCCTGAGACCAAAGGTAAAACCCTAGAGGAACTAGAGGACGAATTGTCGGTTTCGAGGGGCGTCTAAAGGGTAAAGAGGTGAAGGAGTTAAAGGCAGCTCAAATCATGTGCATAGGCGAAATCGTTTGGGACTTGCTCCCAAACGGTCGCTTTTTGGGTGGGGCTCCTTTGAACGTGGCCGTGAATCTGCATCGCTTAGGTGTGCCCGTGCATATGATAAGCGCTGTGGGAAATGACAAGCTGGGTGATGAGGTGCTTCATGTATTAGCTGACATGAATATGCCTATTTCTGGGATTCAGCGTAATGAGTTACCCACCGGGGTCGTAGAGGTAAGCCTGGATGATCATGGGTTACCGGACTACGAAATTAAACATCCTTCTGCCTGGGATGCCATTGATCTTTCTTCTCGGGTTGAAGGGGCTCCTTGGCAGGAAGAAGGTAGTTTCAACCCGAAAGAACCACCTAAGTATTTGGTGGTAGGTTCGCTGGTTTTTCGGT
>CAKZLH010000023.1 GCA_937125285.1 uncultured Balneolaceae bacterium
ACCTACATCTCTGAAATTGCCCCTGCCGAGCGGCGTGGACGGTTGGTGATTTTGTATCAATTCATGATTGTGTTGGGTATTCTGGTAGCCTTTGTTTCAAATTGGTTGGTGGGCGATAGTTTTGGGGACCTTTCTTGGCGATGGATGCTAGGTCTTGAAAGTCTTCCTGCTTTGATCTATCTGCTCATGGTGTTTGGCATACCGAACAGTCCACGTTGGTTGGCCGTCTATAAAAAAGATCACGAAAAGGCGCAGCAAACCTTGGCGCTTTTGGATCCTTCGGGCCAAAGCAGTCATATTTTAGAAGACATTGAAGGTCATGAGTCTGACCTTCCGCAAAAGGGAGATTCCTTCTTCTCGGGCCGATACAATTTCTCCATTCTTTTGGCTTTCTTAGTCGCATTTTTTAATCAGGTCTCTGGAATTAACTTCGTGATCTATTATGCCCCGCGTATTTTTGAGTCGGCAGGCTTAGCCTCAAGTACGGCCTTGTTATCTTCAGTGGGTATTGGAGTGGTAAATCTCCTCTTTACCATGGTGGGTATTACGCTTATCGATAAATGGGGGCGTAAACAGCTCATGCTCTATGGCTCCATAGGATATATTACCACTCTATCGGTGGTTTCATGGGCCTTCTACACCGGCGCTGGTGGCACCATTGTGGTGCTGTTTTTATTCGGTTTTATCGCTTCGCATGCCATCGGTCAGGGTGCGGTCATTTGGGTGTTTATCTCCGAAATATTCCCTAATCATGTTCGGGCAAGTGGGCAGTCGTTTGGGACGGGCGTTCATTGGGTTTTTGCGGCTTTGATTACCCTATTCACCCTCTTTTTCATGGACCTATTGGGTGATAATCCGGCGCCACTATTTGCGTTTTTCGCCTTCATGATGGTGCTTCAGCTCGTGTTTGTACTCCGAATGATGCCTGAGACCAAAGGCAAAACCCTAGAGGAACTAGAGGACGAACTGTCGGTTTCTAGTCGCGTCTAAAGGGTAAAGATGTGAAGGAGTTAAAGGCAGCTCAAATCATGTGTATAGGTGAAATCGTTTGGGACCTGCTCCCAAACGGTCGCTTTTTGGGTGGGGCTCCTTTGAACGTGGCCTTGAATCTACATCGCTTAGGTGTGCCCGTGCATATGATAAGCGCTGTGGGAAATGACGAACTGGGTGAAGAGGTGCTTCATGTATTAGCTGACCTAAAGATGCCTATTTCTGGGATTCAGCGTAATGAGTTACCCACCGGGGTCGTAGAGGTAAGCCTGGATAACGAAGGGTTTCCCGATTACGAAATTAAACATCCAGCCGCCTGGGATGCCATTGATCTTTCTTCTCGGGTTGAAAGGAGTCCTTGGCAGGAAGAAGGTAGTTTCAACCCGAAAGAACCACCTAAGTATTTGGTGGTAGGTTCGCTGGTTTTTCGGT
>CAKZLH010000024.1 GCA_937125285.1 uncultured Balneolaceae bacterium
GAGCGGTATTTTGCCCTATTACGGGTTGAAGGTGTAAATGGCCACATTCCAAGAGATGTGGATAACAGAGGGTATTTCGATGAGCTGCTTCCGGTTCATCCCGAAAATCGCTATAAACTTGAATATACTCCTAGCGACTATACTACTCGATTAATCGATTTATTTGCACCTATTGGTAAAGGGCAGCGAAGCTTAATCGTAGCTCAACCTAAAACAGGTAAAACCACTATTCTTAGAAATATTGCCAATGCGGTTAGTCAAAATCATCCAGAAGCTAAGATTCTGATTCTGTTGGTGGATGAGCGTCCGGAAGAAGTTACTGAAATGGAACGTACGGTCGAGGGTGCTGAAGTGGTGGCATCAACCTTCGATGAAAAACCCGAAAATCATGTAGGTCTTTCTGAAATCGTTTTTGAAAAAGCAAAACGACTAGTGGAAAGTGGTCATGATGTGTTATTACTGTTGGATTCGATTACTCGATTGGCAAGAGCTTATAATGTTTGCGCAGGCAACAAAGGGCGAACTATGTCGGGTGGGGTAGATTCAGAAGCCTTAAAAGTACCTCGTCAACTATTCAGTTCGGCTCGAAACATTGAAGGAGGTGGCTCACTAACTATTGTTGCCACTGCTCTTGTGGATACTGGATCTCGAATGGATGATGTAATATTCGAGGAATTTAAGGGTACGGGTAACAGTGAGATTGTCTTAGATCGTAGGATTTCGGATCGACGCATTTATCCGGCAATAGATATTTTCCGATCCGGAACGCGTAGAGAAGAGTTATTGGTTAGTGAAGCAGAGCGTGAAAAAGTAGTGCTATTACGAAGATATCTTACCAATATGAATCCTTTCGAAGCCATGGAATTCATATTAGATAAAATTAAGGGTACTCGTGATAATATGGACTTTCTTGTCTCGATGAATAAACAATAATTCACTCTTGGCTAAAAATTAGCCTAGAATCACCTGATAGTATATAGGAATGAGTAGTGCAAGCCATAAATATGATACCATCATTGTAGGCTCCGGTCACAATGGATTAGTAACGGCTTGCTACTTGGCCAAAGCGGGTTATAAGGTTTTGGTAACCGAGAAAAATGACACCATAGGAGGAGCAGTTCGAACCGAAACCATGTTCGAATCCAATCAAAATCCACATGGTTTTCGGATGGATGTAGGATCTTCGGTTCATATCATGATTCATCAAACCGGAATCATAGAAGAGCTTGAGTTACATAAGTATGGATTGGAATATATTGATATGGATCCAGTGATGTCCTATCCAGTCCCAACTTCAAAAGGGGTTATACACTTCTGGAAAGATGTTGATCGTACATTGGAGTCCATTGCTCAAGTAGCCCCAAAGGATGTTAAAAATTATCGTGATTTCATTGACTTCTGGGGAAAAATCAATAAAGGTGTGTTGGCTTCATTTATGACTCCACCCAAAGGTTCTAAAGTGATGGGTGAAATCATAAAAGCTCAAATCCGTGAAGGCTCTATGTTCAAAAAAGGCGAACATATGAGTGGACTTCAAAAAATATTATCGAGCTACGGAAAAGTGGTCGATGATGCATTCGATAGCCCTCATCTGAAAGCTGCCTTGGTTTGGTTCGCAGCTCAATCAGGACCGCTGCCCGATCAAAGTGCTACGGGAGATTTTGCTGGTTGGCAGTCCATGCTTCATGAATCAGGGGCAAAGCATCCCAAGGGAGGCAGTGGTATGCTCACTCAAGCCATGAAAAATCTTATCGAAGATTACGGGGGTACGGTTTTAACCAATACTCCAATTCAAAAAATCCTCGTACATCAAGGTAAAGCGGTAGGGGTTCGTTCCGAGAATGGTGAAGAATATGAAGCTCCAATAATTGTTTCAAATGCTCATGTTCAAACCACCATGCTTAAAATGGTTGGTCCTGAGCATTTAGCCTCTTCGATGATTAAGAAAGTTGAGAATATCAATGTGGGAAATGGCTTTGGCATGGTCATACGTTGTGCGGTGGAAGAACTTCCTGAATACACATCGGC
>CAKZLH010000025.1 GCA_937125285.1 uncultured Balneolaceae bacterium
GCCCCTGCGATTCCACTTTTTGGTTTAAGTATCGCTTTTGCTTCTTTTGACTGGTTAATGTCGCTGGATCCGCACTGGTTCTCTACCATGTTCGGGGTGTATTTCTTTGCTATTTCGTTTCAGTCTTTTTGGGCCGTGATGATCTTAATGGTCTTTTTCCTTCAGCGAAATGGCTACCTAAAAAACACCATTGGGCAAGCGCATGTGTACGACATGGGTGCTTGGCTTTTTGCCTTCACCGTATTTTATGCGTACATCGCCTTCTCTCAGTTTTTACTTATTTACTATGCCAACCTACCCGAGGAAACCCTTTGGTTTTATCACCGTTTAGAAGGTAGCTGGAAGTATATTGCCTATGGCTTATTGCTGCTTCGTTTCGCCCTACCCTTCCTAGTGCTACTAAACCGTGAGCAAAAGCACCGACGCAACATTCTAGCCTATGTAAGCGTGCTGGTAGTGGTGATGCACTTTTTAGAAATTTATTGGATAGCCATGCCTACGCTTAGCGCACATGGTATTCACTTTAGTTGGATCGACCTAAGTACCTTCTTAGGACTGGGCGGTATATTCTTTGGACTCTTTTTCCGTCGCTTTCAAAAAAACAGTATGATTCCAGAAAACGACCCAAAGTTGGGCGAGTGTTTGGAAAAAAGCTATCATCAGTAATCTTAGATATTCACGACTATGTCTGCCGAACATCACGAAATTTCACGAGCTAAGGTTTCCATCAATGCCAACAATGAGGCATCCGTTGAAACCACAGATCACGAATTATCAAAAGCGATTACCGTAGGTGTCAATGAAGACACCATGGATTTTAACAAATTAATCTTTTGGTCAGGCTTAGGCGTAACCTTGGTTACTACCTTTGTTGTGATATGGATTTTTGCTTCTCAAATGTTTTTTGAGCAATCCAAAGCCAACGCTACAGCAACCAGCACCTATTATGCCGTAGAAAAGCTTACCGAAGATGCCAATAATCATATTCAATCCTATGGGGTGATTGACGCTGAAAAAGGAGTCTATCACATCCCCGTAGAGCAAGCCATCGAGAAGATGACTACTAACGAGTAAGCCCTCGGGCCTACTCACCAACTCCTACCAAGGAGGTAACCCGTTTACTGCAGGTTAGCATAACGTTGTTCTATGAAGTACTTTTTGCACTCACTCGCAAAGATTCGCAATGGTTTAAGCCTCCTTTGGCTGTTGTGGTTGACTCCCGGACTACAGGCGCAACTCAACAACCAAGAACCGGCCTTCATTCAGGATATTGGGGTTAGCGAACACTTAGGACATCCCATACCTCAGGATCTTATGTTTGCCAATGCCGAGGGGGATAGTGTTCGGCTTGGAGATTTAATCAACCAAGGCAAGCCTGTAATTTTAAACCCCCTCTATTATGAATGCCCTGTACTCTGTGGGTTGGTCATAGACGGCTTGTTCGACGCCGTAGAAAATTTGGCTTGGCAACC
>CAKZLH010000026.1 GCA_937125285.1 uncultured Balneolaceae bacterium
AAAAAGCCATCTTCAACCCGTCTTAATAACAGATAATTGGGGAATACGAAAAACTCTAGGGTTTCTCTTGTGGCAGCCGTGGTATCATCAATCTCTTTAACCGAGAGCTCATACGCATCTTGGACCTCGGCTATGGATTCGATTTCTAATGTAGCCGTACTATAACAATTTTGAGGAGCCACATAGGCGATTACATCGATGATTTCTTCGGTAATGTGGAGATACCCGGTCAACTCATCGGATAAACGTCGCTCCCAAACTCCCATAAAAGGATAACTTCCGCAGGGATTGTCGAGATCTGATAGATTTTTTGAACTCATGTTGAAGATGGCCGTTTCCGCGGGCACCGTCTCAGAACTATCTGAAGCAGATGAGATGCTTAGATCACGAACATGTAGCCAAACATCATTTTTTGAAAAGGCCATAATTTTATTTTCATCACCCGAACTTTGATCTAAAGGGGATAAGGTGTAGACCCCATTGGCCTGAATATTTGCGATGCTATATCGTTTCACATCACTGCATCGATAAAGTCCGTTATAATAGTAAAAGGTAACCTGATCAGAACCAATCTCGAGATAGGTGTAATCATTGCCACCGGTCCAATCTTCCCAAATACCTATATTCTGGTCATTGAAATTTGGGTCTGTAACATCTACGGCATCACATTGCACGCCTAAAACGAGAATAAACATACCTAATAATAAGCGAAAGTTAGTCCGCTTGTGTGTAGGATCCGACGTGTTAAATGGGTTTTTTTTCATGGAACCATGACCTCTATCATATGCAATAATAAAGCAATTCTAATACCATTGAATAATAGGGTTAGCAGCTGGTATTTTCAAATAAAATAAGTGCTTCTATGCGCTCATATTATGCCCAAAAAAAATAGATAGATAGAAACTGCCTAAAAAAGCGCTCCCACTGTAGTTTGTCTATAGCTTGCATTTCATTAAGTTATTACTCGAATTAATATTGGAGAATTATGTTGCATATAGCCGTACCTAAAGAGTTAGCA
>CAKZLH010000027.1 GCA_937125285.1 uncultured Balneolaceae bacterium
TGTACAAATTGAAACCGATTTATTGGCAGCCGCAAGAGCCCTTTTTGGAAATGAACCTGGAATTGCTTGTATCATGGGAACAGGATCCAATTGTGGATTGTATAATGGAATAGATTTTATTGATCGTGCCCCCTCCCTTGGATTTAGTTTGGGAGATGAGGGGAGTGCAGGATTTTTTGGGAAATGGATTGTACGCGATTTTTATTTTAAACGCTTGCCCACCCACATAGAAGATTATGTGAAAACTCATTTCAATATGGATATTAACCATACCTTGGATCGGACATACCGACAAAAGCATGGTAATGCCTATATCGCATCTTTCGCACAGATTTTAGCAACATTCAGAGAAGAGGACTATATCGTGGACTTGATTGAACGAGCTATTCAAGAGTTTTTGACGTATCAATTAGGTTATTTTCAGGCCTCATCCCAAAGGAAGGTAGGTATGGTTGGCTCCGTAGCTTTTTACCATGAAGAGCGCATTCGCAAGATTTTAGCAAAAAATGGATGGGATTTAGTAAAAGTTTTACAACATCCCATCCATGATTTAGTGGCTTTTCACAACAAAAAGTAGAGATAAATTACCTCTATTTGATGAGCATAAATTTCTTACTCAATACCCCATCCGAAGTTTTCAACTGGTAAATATAGGTGCCGCTCGATAGCGACTGTGCGTCGAAGGTGATTTGATGAACCCCCGCACTCATCCGCTGATTTAGCAGTTCGGCTACCTTTTGGCCCGATACATTATATATACTCAGCTCTACATGTTCACTAGCGGGTAATGCAAAACTTATTTGAGTACTCGGGTTAAAAGGGTTGGGGTAGTTCTGGTACAATACGATTTCACTTGGTTGATCACCATACCACTCTGTGTTAACGGAAAGCACATCTACTTGTACAATAAGCGGTATACTGAATATGCTGTCTACCCGAATACTCTCACCATTACGTTCCACATCATACCAAAGAAGCAAACTCAGTTCCTCGGTAAATTGAGCACTTTCTAAAATATCGGGTATTTCCAATTGAACCGGAAGAATCAAACTATCATTGATAACCCCCGTTAACTTAGGAGCAGAAGAGGGTGTTTGGGGTAGGCTTAATTCCCAATTTAGTCCCATATCTCCACTATTCTTTATGGAGAGCTTCTCATCAATAAAAAGGGTGTCCCCTAAATTTATTTGCTCATTGAGCACTAAACTATCGGGACTCAGGGTGACCTTAATTTGAGGCAGTGGCTCAACTACTTCCTTAATAATTGCGATATCCAAACTAAGGGGGATACTCACATCAACCACTTCCTGCTGCGGATAAAACATTCGGTAGGTAATGGTGGTATCCATGGAAATAGCTTCCTGAATATCTGTGAAACTAAACGCTAATTGAACTTTCGTACTCTGATCAATTTGCCCATTAAATGGATTTGAAGTTACAAATGAAGTCCCGGTTTGAAGGAATTGAAAATTAAGACCAGGGCTTCCATCGTTTGATATATCTAATTCAATGGTTGTTTCCCATGAATCACCTAATTCAACGGAATCTAATAATGCAATGGTACTCGGGTTGAAGCTAACCTTCGGTTGCTCTCCCTGTTCACCCTCGGTTAGGGTTAAACGAACGGGTAAGATAACCTGAGTTTGATCTTCTGAATCATCAAAAAAACCAACGACCGTAATGGAGGCATCTTTAAATCCCAGAGGATCGTTGGAACGAAGATTAAAACTCACTTCAACCTCTACCGAATCCTTTAATTTCCCACCAGCTGGTTCAAAACCAGCTATCCAAGGTTGGTTTTTTATCACCATCCAATTCACGGAATCCGAGTGTTGGCTGTAAATGGTAAAACGTGCGGTAGCCGTTGTATTTTCAGTAGGTTTTTGAAAGCTAACCAATAAGCTATCCATATTTAAACTTATTTCGGGAGCAGAAGCGGTAATTTGAACGCTTACAGGTATTTCAAAGGTCTGTTGAGCACCTCCATTATAGCCTGTTGTCAAGGTAATGGTACCTTGTTTCGGACCTATTGGATCTGTGCTGTTGATTTGAAATGCAACCGCAAGATCTTTTGTCTCTTGCCCCATGGTACCGTTGGTTTGTGGAAATGTAATCCATGGCTGATTTTTCGATAATGACCAGTTTAGTCCAGCATTCCCAGTATTGATTACTTTAATGCTCGATGAAACTTGGGTGTTACTACTTGGCTGCGGTACTTGTAAATTAATAGCCTCTGTTTCCACAATAACGCTCGCGGCATTCTGTGCTAGCATGGTGACCTCAAATGGAATCTCGGTGACCGTCTCGTTTTCCGGCACAGTTCCCGCAAATAGCACGAGCATAGCGGATTTTGTGCCTTCTGGATCATTTGCTTTTAGTACATAGGAAATCGTAACATCAGTAGTGTTTCCAGGTTGAATAGTACCGTTGTTAGGACTCAAGCCCATTATCCAGCCTTGATTTTTTGTCATTCTCCAATTAACGGCATCTGTCCCATCATTGCTTAGTTGTAGTGTTTGGCTGATGGTAGAGTCCTGTGTTGGAATCTTGTAGCTTAGATCAAACGAACTCTCCGATAGGCGCAACCATTCATCTGAGGCTGATGTAAAGGTAATTTCAACCGGTATTCGATTCAGTGTGGGAGTCAACTCATTTGAGACAATCTGTATAAAACCAGTGTGGGAGAGAATTTCAGGAGATAGCTCCCTTGAATCTAAGGTGAGTACAAAAGAAGCGCTATCTCCACTACTTATGGTAGCGTTATTAGGTTCAATTACTAACCATTCTAGTGATTCTTCTAAGCTAATATTTAGGTTACTGGCTCCAGAATTAGTAACAGTTAGAGTAACTTCACTGAACCAATCACCAGTATGATCACGACTAATGCTATTTAAGTTAAACTCTGCAACGGGACTTTGACTTGCAGGAAGTAGTGGGACCGTATTACTAAACTCGGAGGTAACTTGGCGATCATCTGTGAAGGTGCTTGAAACATACCCTGATGCATTATCCGTGTAGGGAAAAGCAATCCTACCTAAGGACAATGCCGAGGAATCCACAGTAATTCCAGAAGCTAGCAGGGTTTGACCCTGAGGTAGGGTGGGTTCACTATCATTGGAGAATACATCAACAAGGTAACTTGCCGATGTATTTTCTGAAATATCGGTATGCCTAATGATGATAGAATCACTGCTCGAGTTTAAATAGGCAGCTAATAAGGTTGGGGTGTCGATAGGAGTGATGTTGGTGTAATTTCCAATCGAACCTAGGGTATTATTATAAATTTGATTACTTGAAACTGGGTTACCTGTTGCGGTATTCACTAAAAAGTTAACTCCCCAACCCGAATTGTCATGTACGATATTACCTGAATTGATTGCTCCAAATTGGTTGCCAGTACTCGAGCCTGAAAAATGAATTCCATGCCCCGTATTATTGCTTATGGTATTGGAATAGAATGTATTATCATTAGCATCAAGAACAAAAATCGCTGCTTCTTGATCGTTTGTATTGCTGAATTTTATGACATTTCCTGAAAACTCATTGTTTTCTGCTTCCACTAGCTTGATACCAGCACTACTTGATCCCATTGAACTATTGTTCCAGGGTAGGTAACCAAAATGATTATTGATAACCGTGTTACCTGAGGCATCGGAGGATCCAAAATTCATGAGTATATTTGCATTCCCAGCAATCACATTTCCATCTAGGGTATTGCCAGCATTCATGGCTATAATAGATTCATCGCTTGAAATAAGGCTTTGAGTGCCATCATGACCAATATGGTTACCTTTTAGAATATTACCCGATCCCTTGAATACAACTTGTTCAATGATATTTACAGAATCGGCTGATGAACCTCCAACCAGCACCCCATCGCTATGAGCATTATGTAATTCTAGATACCCAATTTTTGAGCCCGTTATATCCACTGAGGTTGTTTCTGTGCCATCTTCACCACCACCCAACAAAACAGAAGCTACATCAATACCTTTAAGTGTGTGTCCCGAACCTGACATAAAATTGAAACCTGGAGTGATATGAACTCCATAAGTACCATTCCAACCGTCGGTAACATCAGATGTATTAGCACTATATCCAGCATGAGAACTTCCATCTATTAGCGTTCTTTTTGTTATTCTAGAAACATAATCTTCTAATAGGGTATCAGGGGCCGATTGGCCAATAGTAATAGTTAAAGGTACCGATGAATCAACCCAATAAGGTCGTGATTCGGTCTCGGTAACCGCGGTAATTACCGAACACTTTCCATATCCATTGTCGCAATAGCCATCACCTGGATTGGCATCTTCTGGAATTTCTAAACC
>CAKZLH010000028.1 GCA_937125285.1 uncultured Balneolaceae bacterium
TCCTGCATTTTTTCCAGATTATCCTGTATACGTAGCGCCTCTATAACCTCATGAATCTGTCCCTTCATAATCGCATCTAAATTGTATAGAGTTAAATTAATTCTATGATCGGTCAATCGGCCTTGCGGGTAGTTATAGGTCCGTATTTTAGCCGATCTATCACCGGTTGATACCTGACTTTTACGGTCGGCAGCTCGCGCCTTTTGTTTCTTTTCTAATTCAATATCGTACATCTTAGCCCGTAACATCGTCATAGCCTTTTCTTTGTTCTGATGCTGAGATCGTTCTTGCTGGCACTCAACCACAATACCCGTAGGCTCGTGAGTGATACGAATAGCCGAATCTGTTTTGTTAACGTGCTGCCCACCCGCACCACTGGCACGAAAGGTATCAATTCGCAAATCACTTGGATTTATGTCAATGTCGACTTCCTCTACTTCAGGTAAAACGGCAACCGTTGCCGCTGAGGTATGAACTCTACCCTGACTTTCTGTTGCGGGAACCCGCTGCACTCTATGGACACCTGATTCAAATTTCATTTTCCCAAATACCTCGTGTCCTTCCAAAGAAAAACTAACCTCTTTATAACCGCCTTTCTCTGATTCATTCACACTTAACACGTGCATCTTCCAAGATAAATCATCGGCATAGCGACGGTACATATCAAAAAGATCCCCCGCAAAAATAGCGGCCTCATCGCCTCCTGTACCCGCTCTTATCTCAACAATAGCATTCTTAGAGTCTTCGGGATCTTTGGGTACTAATTTAATTTTCAGACTGTCTTCTAATGCCGTTAATTCTTGCTTTAACTCTTTATTCTCGGCAATTGCCATATCAGTAATCTCAGGATCTTCATTGAGATCAATTAGCTCCTTATTCCCTTCTATTTGATGCTTGACCTCTACATATCGGTCATAATCCTCGACAACGCTCTCTAGGTCGCTGCGTTCTTTGGTTAATTTGGTGTAGTGATCTGGGTCGTTAAATACCCCAGGATCACTCATCGCAGCATTTAGTTCCTCGTATCGAGCCTTGAGTTGTTGTAATTTTTTTTCTAAATCCATCGTAAATTAGTTGTGTTTGAAGGTACGCAATAGATTAGTTTCTTGTACATACTTTCTTTTACAATTCATACTAGCCATCGAAGCTGTTCATTTACGAATTTTACTCGCTTTAAAATGGAAAAAAACTTCTCCTTATCTACTGAATCCGGTCATCTACCTGCTCATTTTCGCATGGGGTTCCTGGGGGCCGGCCAACTAGCAAAAATGAGTGCGCTGAAAGCTTATGAATTAGGAATCCAAGTTGCAGGTTATAGTGACCGCGCCGATAGCGAACCTATGCACCATCTTTGCCCAAATATGTTTACGGGTAGTTTCGACGATGTTGATGCCATGATTGAATTTGCCAAAACCTGTGATCTAATCACACTTGAAAATGAATTTATTGATTCTGATATCCTTCAAAAAGTACAAAAAGAATCCGGTACTCCTATCTACCCATCCCCTGAAAGTTTTGCTAAAATTGAAAATAAATCTATTGAAAAAAAGACCTTTGAACAGGCTGGAATTCCAGTTACTCCCTATAAACTGATTCAATCAAAAGAGGACCTGCTATCCTTCGGTCAAGAACATGGTTGGCCATTCATCTTAAAGTCTTCAAAAGGTGGCTACGATGGCTATGGAAATGCAAAAGTAGATGATATTAACAACGCATGGGATGCATTCATGAGTTTGGGAGCAAAGGATAATCGAGAGGTTATTGCGGAAGCTTTCATACCCTTCACTCATGAATTGGCTATTCAGGTGGCGAGTAATGGAAAGGAACAAGTGGTGTACCCTTGTTGCGAAACAATTCAAGAGAATCATATTTGTACAGCCGTTATAACCCCTGCTCGTATATCTAGTGATATTCAGCAAAAAGCTCAAAATTATGCCCTTATGGCTATGGATGCCCTAGATACTAGAGGAATTGTAGCCTTTGAGTTTTTTCTGACGAAGGATGGGAAGCTCCTGTTAAATGAATCTGCTCCTAGACCCCATAATTCGGGCCATTACTCAATAGAGGGTTGTATTACTTCGCAATTTGAGAATCATGTACGAGCCGTTTTAGGTCTTGAACTCGGTTCAACTAAGTTGACTAAGCCAGCAGCTGTGATGATTAATCTACTTGGAACTCATACAAGGGACGCTGTCGCCGAAATCCCTAAAAGCACCCTAGAAACAGAACACGCCCATTTACATATGTATGGAAAGTTGCAAAGTAAAATAGGCCGCAAAATGGGGCATTTCACTCTCTTGGGAGAAGATACAGATAAGGTTTTTGAAACAGCTCTTTTACTCACAGACCCCATACAAATTTGATCTAAGCAAATTGTACACCCTTTTACCCAGGTTTCTGCATCATCTCTGATTGCATTCGAACTAGTAGGTTCTGATAAAATGCATTTGAACTTAGAAGTTTTCAGAAGGTTTTTTACTTCGTTCAGATATGCGTAATTTTACACATCTTAACGGATATCCAACCACCACCAATCAATTTACAAATGGCTTCAGTATTTGATGTAGGATTAATCATGGGTAGCGACAGTGATTGGCCTACCATGAAACAAGCGGCGAACATCCTAGACACCTTTGAGATTTCATATGAAAAGAAAGTTGTTTCAGCCCATAGGACCCCTGATATCATGGCTGAATATGCCAAAACTGCTGCTTCCCGAGGCATTAAAGTTATTATTGCAGGTGCTGGTGGAGCCGCTCACCTACCCGGCATGGTTGCAAGTCATACCATTCTGCCAGTAATTGGAGTTCCCATTCAAACCTCGGCTCTAGGTGGTTTAGATAGTCTGTATTCTATAGTACAGATGCCAAATGGTATTCCAGTGGCAACCGTTGCCATTGGAAAAGCTGAGAACGCTGGCCTACTCGCCTGTCGAATTTTAGGTATCAATGCTGAGTCTATTCAAAAAAAGTTACACGATTTTCATTTGAATATGGCTCATGAATCAATAAAAAAGACAGAAAATTTACTCTAAAAACTTTTCTACCCATAGCTTTTGTTAACAAAACTTTGCCCATAAGCGCATATACATAATTTTGTTGGTGTTGGTGGATTAATACCGTAATTTGTTTTCGGATTGGGTACGATATCCAGATGTACGTTTCTTAGAATCCTGTAGCTGTTGCTGTCTACTTCTCTCCATAACTTTAATAACTTAATTATTTTTTGATATGAACATTTATGTAGGAAATCTTAGCTATGGGGTTTCTGACGACCAACTACGCGAAGTCTTTGAAGCTTATGGGACCGTTAGTTCCGCAAAAGTTATTTCAGACAAATTCTCTGGACGATCCAAAGGTTTTGGATTCGTTGAGATGGATGACGATAACGAAGCAAAATCTGCTATTGAAGATTTAGATGGTGCAGAAATTGATGGCCGTGC
>CAKZLH010000029.1 GCA_937125285.1 uncultured Balneolaceae bacterium
CCTAATTGCAATAGTTCAATTGCCGATTGGTTAGGAGCAGGTATCACTACTTCGACGGCTAGTCCATGTTGTCGCGCAAAATTCTGCACCATTTCATATTCAAAGCCCGCTTGAATACCGTGATCTAGAAAATAACTCCCCGAACTATATCGGGTAATCATGCGAATTACCCCATCCCCTTTGATATCTTCCCAATCTCGTTCTACTGGATCGGAATACAATGCCTCTACGTGACTTGCCACAAGTTCTTGTTCTTGAACGGGCTCACATGATACCAGTACAGACACACCAAAGCCAAGAAAAAGGGTCTGTTTAAAAAACCTCGATATGGGGTAGATAGATGACATTTATGACTGCCTTGGTACGATTTTTTACTTCGTTTAGTTCTAAGGCATTGTTAAATATACGAAATTATTTTAAATGTTGTTTTATATTCACTTATCGGTCTCTTCGATACCAGGTTAAGAGAATTCCCATAAAGATTATACCCATTCCTACCATCGACCAAAACAAGGGAATCTCTCCAAATAAAAAGTATGCAACCACAGAAGACATTACAGGCTCAAATAAGATGAGCGTCGATAATAAGGTTGGGGAAACAAATTTCACGGAATAATTTAAGCTACCATGACCTATAATCTGAGGGCCTAAGGCTAAGCCTATTCCCACTAGTAAAAGACTTGGTGTCATAACCTGGACTAAAGTTAACCAGTCTCCAGATTGCTCATCCACCATACCCTTAACAAAAATGGAAGAAGGTTCTGTGATTATTCCAGCTCCGTAGAGCATAAGTATGATGAGTAATACTCCACCTGCGGTAGCTGCTGCCCAGCCATAGACAGGCACCACATATTCTATCCAACTTTTCTCCTGTCGTATTTTATTTCCTACTAAAAAATAGACCGCAAAAATAACCGCTGCTAAAGCTGCTAAGGCATTTCCAAGCATTGGATTTGGATACATAGAATCCGCTGATCCATCGCTTATACCCAAGATAACCGAGCCTGAAAAAGCAATTAGAACTCCTGCCCACACGGTCAAGGGAAAGCGATATTTGAACAGGCTTCTTTCAACCAGAATTAAAAGAATCGGATGGATGGTGACCAATACCGAAGCCGAAGCAATAGAGGTATAATAAATGGAACTAATCCATGCAATTAAATGCAGCCCCAAGCTGCTTCCTGCAATGGCCATCCACCAAAACTCCCGCCTACTAACCGTTGACCGTGTAGGCTTTTTACGATTCCAATAATAGAAAGGTAGTAAAATGAGGTAGGCGGTAAAGGTACGAATAGCAGCGAGTAAGAAAGGTGAACTATCGGTAGCAAAGCGGACCAGTACTGGCGAAAAGCCAATAGCCGATAGTCCTATCCCCATGATGACAAATACACGCCAAGTTTCTATTTGTTGATCAGAATTGGTCATTGGAGGATGGGCTTAACTCGAGTATTCACTCGCTTAACTACCGAATGCGATCCATGGATCGGACCAATTCTTCGTCTTTTTTTATCCCTCTAATGGCCATGGACATTGCAATTAAAGCCAGTAAAAGTAGACCTGTTCCAAGCGCTTCATCCCACAGGTAACGCCCTATGCCTCCTAAAGAGAATACTATTCCTAAGCCCGAGCCGAATAATAAGGTCTGAAATATCATCCCTATTTGAATAAGCTTGATTTGTTTTTTTCGCTGGCTGTACAACACAATAGCCCAAATACTCAGAGCTGCTGAAAAACCCGCGCAAAAAATCATGGATATCCAAATCCATCCTTGTGGACTTTCCATGCTTCGTTGGAACAGGGGCGTGAAAAACATAGCTGCCGTTAGTAATACGGCAGCCATTAAATAGAGTGTTTGAATCCGCTGTAACATGTTATCTGTCGTTAGTTAGGACGAAATATAATCAACTATAGTCTTACGAATTCGTCGTGTCCAAAGTAGTTTTTGATCCAAAGAAAATTCTGTTCAAGCTCATTTTGGCACGTTCAATTACACTATATAATACCGGTACTAAAATAAGTGTCAAGAAAGTTGCAAAACTAAGCCCCACGATAACCGCTATTGCCATAGGACCCCACCATGCGGCCTGTTCCCCACCCCAATAGATATACTC
>CAKZLH010000030.1 GCA_937125285.1 uncultured Balneolaceae bacterium
AACATTAATTAACATTCTATACTTATGATGAAAGCTACAGTCAAAAATATGGTAACAGGCATGTTTGCTTTGTTGCTAACCTTTGGTTTTGTATTTGATGCTTCTGCTCAGTACAAATCCTATGGTGAAGAAGTGGTAATCGGAGGAGACTTTGCAGGTGATAGTGTTTCTTCGGCTTTTTCTACCTTCATAGCGGGTGATCAAGGAGCTTCTGCCACCTTAGATGCGTCTACAGGTGAGTTAGTAGTGTCTGAAATTACATCAAGTGGTGCCGAAACATGGCATATTCAGTTCAATCAAGTATTAACTGCTGATCAGATAGGTGGTTTAATTGAAGGAAGTTTATATGAATTGAGTTTTGATGCTAAATCGGCTGGTTCCGATGACGTTCTTACGATTTTCTTTGGTGAAAATGGAGGGGGATGGACCAACTATGCCACTTCTGAAACATTGACTTCAGAGATGACCACTTATTCTCAAACATTTCAATTGGTTTCTGCATTCACTGATATGAAATTAGGGTTTGAGATGGGTAAA
Organism: uncultured Balneolaceae bacterium; assembly: GCA_937125285.1. Lineage (GTDB taxonomy): Bacteria > Bacteroidota > Rhodothermia > Balneolales > Balneolaceae > UBA1275. The sequence goes on from CAKZLH010000030.1 coordinate 538, forward strand.
ATGGCTGGCGATGTAACACTTGATAATATTTCTTTAAAGCCAGTCACTGATAACGTTGTATTTAACGGGGATTTCTCTTACGGAGATTCTACTTGGGTCTTAAGTCCTGCTTCTGCGACTATTGAAGTAGTGGATGGAGAAATGGTATTCTCAAATATACCGGGTACAGGAAATACTTATGATGTGCAAGCAATGCATCGTTTTAGTGCAGAGTCTTTAGATTCTTTATACGCTGGGCCGTATCAAGTTTCTTTTGATGCAAGAACATCAGAAGGTACTCAAGAAGTTCACCTTTTCTTTGGTGAAGTAGGAGGCGGCTGGGCTAGATATTTCCCGGAATCAGGTTCAGGTAGAATTTCCGTTGACACTGAAATGAAAACCTATGTTCTAGAAACGGCAATCGAAACTACCTATGAAGTAATGCAGATTGGTTTCGAAGTAAACTATGCAGCAGGTGATTTCATTTTTGATAATTTGGTAGTTTCTCGAATTACTGATGTAATCCCTGACGCACCAGAAGTAGCGCTAAGTACTGAAAATGGAGTAGTTACAATTTCGGTAACTGATAATGGTGCTGCATCTTATGATGTGTTCTTTGCAGATTCAAGTTTCAATGCTCCAGCAGGTGGTAGTTTTGTGGCTACGCTAAATGCAGAAAATGGTTTTAGTACTACACATACTACAATGGCTCCACATCCAGATTTGGTGTCTAGCTTTGATGCCTATTACGGCGTAGTTGGGCGTTCAGAAAAAGGTTCAGCTAGTGAAATGACAACTGAGATGATCAATACCGACATGTCGGTTCGTGAAAATTACATTGTAGAGCTTAGCGAAGCAGCCGTAAATGCAGTTGCTGGTGCCCTAGAATCGGGTGTAGTTCCAGAAGCTTCTGTATTGGCATCATTCTTCCCTGCAGACTACAAGCCATTTGAAATCAATTCTACCAATTTGAGAGTTGAGGGTTCTGGTGGTGGAACGGACGAGGATATCTCTGCTAAATTTTGGGTTGGATTTGAAACCTTTACTGGTGGAGATCTAATGGTATTTTATGCTGAAATCATGGACGATATTGTAGTACCAACACCGGAAGCTTCAGGTGCTGGTGGTGGATGGAATTTTGATAGCTGGGAAGGTGGTATTGGTACCTATGAACCAGCTTCATTAATTACTGGTTCAGATCACCAAAGTTTTGAGTCTGGTGATGAGCCCGATTACCAATTAAGAGCTGGATTTATGACGGGCAGAGCTCCTTACATTCAGGCATGGGACGGTGATTCTGGAACTCCAGGTTACAACCAAGAAGTGGGTAACTCAGCTACTATTGGCGATAGTTCACAGGCGGGAATGTATCGGTTATTAACTGTACTCAGTACCATCGAATTCAGTGGTGTAAATACAGGAGCTAAGGATTTCGATTTCCCTACTGGTACGGGTGTAACTACTATACCTTTCCAATTAGCCATTAATGATAACGATGGTACGGCACGTGATGCTCAGTACGCATGGTCATCTAAGAGTACGTCACAATGGTGGAATACACCAGCTAATTGGGAAGTAGTCGCTTTAGTTGGTGCGGATGCTACCTACTCTGTATCTAATGAATCAGAAGTAGTAGATCAACCTAACGCATATGCATTACAGCAAAACTATCCTAATCCTTTTAACCCTAGCACCACTATTCAATTCAGTTTGGCTGCTGCAGAAAATGTAACCTTAGAGGTTTACAACATGTTGGGTCAGAAGGTAGCTACTCT
>CAKZLH010000031.1 GCA_937125285.1 uncultured Balneolaceae bacterium
CTTCGGAATTGGATCGTCCTCCACCCGATCTACTGTCGCCTCTTCGGCTCGAGGAACGTCGTTTACCACGATCTCCTCCTCCATCACCTTGGGCATTTAAATCACTCGATCCTTCGTAGTATTCTAAGAGATTGTGAAACTCAAGGCTTAGAAAACGTTCGATAATTTGTTCCTTGGACAACTCTTTTAGGGCCTCCATAGCAATAGGCAAGAAAGGCTGAATACGTTCGGGATGAACTGCTTCTTTTTGCACACGCTCCAAACCATGAAGTAATCGCTTAGAACATACCTGTTCACCTGTGGGAACCTCCGATTTAATAAACGGTTGTGAAGCCATATTTTCCAAGCGACGAATGCGGCTTTGTTCCCGAGGACTCACAATGCTCATACAAATCCCTTTGTTACCGGCACGGCCGGTACGCCCACTCCGGTGAATATAGACCTCGAGGTCATCGGGAAGATTGTAGTTTATGATGTGAGATAAATTGTTCACATCCAAGCCTCTGGCAGCCACATCTGTAGCTACTAAAATCTTTAGATCTTTACTACGAAAACGATTCATTACCTGGTCACGTTGATTCTGAGACAAATCGCCGTTTAGTACATCAACATCATAACCGTCTCGACTTAACCATGTTGAAATATCCATGGTTTCGTTTCGAGTTCTACAAAAAATAATTCCATACATCGATGGATGAAGGTCTACAAGTCGCTTAAGGGTCTCGAAACGATTGCTAGCCTTTACCACATAGTATTGGTGCTCTACATCTTTTGAGCCAGAATTACGCTCCCCCACTTCAATTTCAGCAGGATCATGCATGTATTTCTTAGTTATGCTTGACATCTGCTTAGGCATGGTTGCAGAAAACAAAAGCGTCTGTTTGCCTTCTGGAGTATCGGCAAGAATAGCATCTAAATCTTCCTGAAAACCCATGTTAAGCATTTCATCGGCTTCATCGAGAACAAGGGTATGAATGTTTTCAACCCGTAATTTTCTTCTTTTTATAAGGTCTAACATTCGACCAGGAGTACCTACAACAACCTGGCAACCATTATCTAGTGCCTTGATTTGGGTTCGAATTTCGGAACCCCCATATACAGCGACGGTTTTAACTCCTTTAAGCTTTTTCGCAAAGGCTTTTAAATCTTTTGCTATTTGAATAGCTAATTCACGAGTAGGAGACAGTACAATGGCTTGCACATCGTTGACGTCGGGATCGATTTTTTGAAGTAAGGGTAAGCCAAAGGCTCCTGTTTTACCCGTACCGGTTTGTGCTAGAGCAATCAGATCCTGAGAAGAATCTAAAATAGTTGGTATAGCGATTTCTTGAACTTTAGTTGGCGTAGTAAAACCTAGACGTTCTACTCCTTCGAGCAGTTCTTGCTTGAGGCCCAACTCTGAAAATGAGGACATGGTATAGTATTTGATATTAAGATGTTGCCAGCAAAGAGAGGAATGTAGCTGTGGCATCATCTCAACTCGGGCTTCATGCAGCTAAATAGTTAGTGCTATTAAAAATACGGATTATTTTTGCCAATACTATATACTTTGTTTTACCGCTTTTCTGAAGGGTTCAGCGACTTCATTCGGCAGCATGTAAAGCTCTTTTAAATGACTTTTGAACGGTGATAAAACGATTAATCGCCGATATATTTTTGGCCGCGCACCACTTTTACCTGCTGAGTGTAGGCAACCACCGCATAGTTCTCGAAATAATCTCCGCTTATTTTTTCGATGATTTTATCGGCGCGTTCTTCGGTTACAATCACTTCAATTTTAACATTTTTACCCTCCCAATCACTGGCCCGAATTCCACGTGATCCCTCTCCAGTGGTATCTGAAAGAGTGTATCCGGTCACGCCCAAACCTTTGATGATATCGATAATATCGTCGCGTAGTAATCGCTCGGTAATAATGGTAACTAAGGTTAATTCTTTTAAATCCATATTAGGCTCCCATCCATGTTGCTATTAGATAGTATATAGGAATACCTACGGTAATATTAAAGGGGAAGGTGATGCCTAATGATGCCGTTAGATAAAAACTTGGATTGGCTTTTGGCAGTGCTATACGGACGGCCGCTGGTGCGGCGATATACGATCCACTAGAAACCATGGCCGCTAACACCGAAGCTCCAGCCACACTAAGACCGGCCATAAGACCTAACCATACGGCTAATACTCCGTGTAGAATAGGAACTAATATCCCAAACCCAAGTAAAAAAGGACCCACTTTCTTGAGATCTTGTAACCTTCTGGCGGTTACCATGCCCAACTCGAGAAGGAACAACACCAAAGCCCCTTGAAAACCACTCACAAAAAAGGGCTTCACCGACTCAAATTTAGCTGGCCCAGCCACATACCCAATGATCAAACCGCCCAACAGCAAGATGATGCTGCTGCCGGTCACCACCTCATGCAACGCCTTTTTAAACGACCCATTTCCACCGCTTGCAAGCTGGGGAATAAGTAAGGCCACAATAATGCCTGGCACCTCCAAAAGGGCCACCAAGGTAGGCATGAAACCCTCCGGTTCAACTCCTAAGGATTCGGTATAGCTGATGGCCGCAATAAAGGTAACCGCAGAAACCGATCCATAGTGAGCCGCTATGGCCGCCGAATTTACCAAATCCATTTTTCCCAAATAACGGAGTACCGCATAGGCAATGAGTGGGGTTAGTATACCCAATAAAAGCGTAACCGATGCCGGGCCAATGAACGTATCCAACGAAGTTTTACTCAGTTCTACGCCTCCCTTGAGTCCAATAGCCAGCAATAAATAAATGGAGAGGCCTTGATACAGAGGCTTCGGGATTTCTAGGTCGCTTTTGAGTAATTTTGCTGCTATCCCAAGTGCGAAAGCAAGAACCACAGGGGAAGCAAAATTAGACAGTAAAGATTCCATACTACTCTTAAGGGTTTAATTTTGATTTCAGATGATCTAAGTGATTATTAAAGGGTAAAATATCATTGGGTTGAATGGTCGATATGAACTGCTTAAATGTCTGCGCCAAAGGGCTCAATTGCTTGTCTTTCAGATGTACCAACTTCCATGAAGTGTGAAGCGGTAGTCCGCAGACCTCTAATTCTGCGATGTAACCCAATTCTCGCTCAAGTGTTAAACTGACCTCGGATATCAGAGAAATCCCAATACCCGCCATAATCGCCTGTTTTACCGCCTCATTGGTACTTAATTCCATTACGGGTTGAAGGGGAATCTTATGCTTACTCATAAGTTTTTCCATCATCATACGAGTACCCGATCCTTTCTCCCGATAGATGAAATTTTCATCTTTCAAGTCCTCCCATTGCAACGATTGCCCGATAAGCGGATGCTCCGGTGGGGCCGCTAGCACCAGAGGGTGGTCGATAAATTCTAGGGTTTCAAGCTCGAGATCGTCGGGTAGTTGAGTGAAAACCGCAAAGTCACAGGCGTTATTTCTAAGTTCTTCAATCACTTCGGCTCTATTAGAGACATTCATCGAGATGGCAATATCCTGATGAGGTTTACGAAAAGAACCCAGGATATAGGGCATAATGTACTTAGCCGTAGAGACGGCTGCGATATGTAGAGAGCCGGTTGTAGATCCCTTCAATTTATCGAAGGTCATATCCAAATGATCTAACTCTTGGGACAGACGTTTTTGAGTGACCCACAACGAGCGACCTGCTTCTGTGAGATAAAGCTGTTTGCCAATGACCTCAAATAACTCGAGACCCATGTGCTCTTCGAGTTTTTTCATCTGAATAGAAACCGAAGGTTGGCTCATGTCGAGAGCTTCCGCGGCTTTGGTCATGCTTTTGTATTCAGCAACCTTAGCGAAAATCTGTAGCTGATGAAGGGTAAAAGACAAATGATAATCTTTTATTTATGTATTAATCTAAATATATAAACTTTTTATTATATATAATGGTCAAATACAATTTTTTTACTGGGTAGGTTGTGCTATTTTAAACCCGACTTAATTGAACAGAAGAAGCCCACGTTTTTATGTATAAAACCATTCCAGAACACTTTCCTGGAGCTGTGAGTATTACCGATCTTGAGACCCAACTCATTACTGAATTGGTTCAACGCACCTACAAACTACAGTCTGTGATTTGGGCGACTTCTTTTTGCAGTGATGAAGTCAACAATCTGTTCAGCCCATTTTATGATTTATTTGCAGGGCCGGGCCCCTTTCGTTTAGGTGGGATTTCGGGATTACCATTCTCCGGCATAACGGGAATGAATGCATTTCTTTCTCATATCCCAACCCATGGTGCCGCGATGATTCTCTATGGGCCTCATATTGGCGTATCTCGAGACGGCACCATTGGCCAGGTGCAACGGCAAAATCAACCCACCCCCACCACCTGTTGTGGATCCTTGGTGGCCGCATTGGAATCCTTGAAACATACAGACTTAATGCCGATGGATAATCCCTTAGACTATCAACAGTCCAGGGTACAGCAGCATCTCTTTCGCCATAAAAAGGATATCCTCGACCATTCCTATCCCCTAAAAAAAGCCACCGATATTGCTTACGAGGCTATTCATGTGAAACTGTTCAAGATCATTGATGAGATGAAAAAAAACTATCAACATTTTGAACT
>CAKZLH010000032.1 GCA_937125285.1 uncultured Balneolaceae bacterium
GGACCTTGTGGTGCTGGATACCCTCCTGCTGGGAAACCTAGCGGTAGATTTGTTTCTGGATCGATTAGGAAATACTCTTGCTCAAATCCAAACCAAAAGTCCTCATCATCTTCATCAATGGATGCGCGACCATTACTCTCATGTGCGGTACCATCGGCATTCAATACCTCAGTCATTACTAAAAATGAAGCTTCTCTATCAGGATCGGGATAAATAGCTACTGGCTTAAGTAAACAATCTGAGCTACTACCTTCTGCTTGTTCGGTGGAACTTCCATCGAAAGACCACATTGGACAATCCTCTAGTTTTCCACTGAAATTGTGAACAACCTTGGTTTTACTTCTTAGAGTTTGAGTGGGTTTGTACCCGTCAAGCCAAATGTATTCTAATTTTGCGTATGACATAAGTAGTTGAGTCTGATGTTTAAATTGATAGGAACAAATATAAAGTAATTTTATAAATACACCCAAATTATTTAAGTCAAAATTTAAAAAAACGGTAATTTAATTCTCTTGGAAGCGCTTTTATTTAATTTATTTATGCAAATAGGCGGTTATAATAACTGATCACTTCACAAAATTAAGCGTAAAGACTATGCGCATTATTTATTTAATCATTTAGAGACACTTTTCAGCTTTTCACTTTTCTTTTTCTGAAACTGCGTATTTTAAACTATGAATCATTGGATACTTGCTGCCCGACCCAAAACACTCGCCGCTGCCTATACTCCAGTACTTATTGGAATAAGTATCGCCTATCTTTTAGGCTTTAGCCACTGGTTCATTAGTTTCATGGCGTTACTGTGCGCAACCCTTATTCAAATCGGAACAAATTTTGCCAACGATTACTATGATTTCAAAAAGGGAAGCGACCGAGATGACCGCATAGGCTTTACCCGCATGGTTGCAGCAGGCAATATCTCCGCACAACATATGCTCAATGCCACCATGGTATGTATGAGTTTGGCCTTTGTTTTAGGTCTTTACTTGGTATACATAGCAGGCTGGCAAATTTTAGCGATTGGAGTCTCATCTATCCTGTTTGGCATCCTCTATACCGGTGGTCCCTATCCTTTGGGATATAATGGCCTAGGGGATATCTTTGTATTTATCTATTTCGGAATTGTGGCCACTATGGCAACCGTTTTTGTTCACACCCTTAGCTGGGAACCCATTGCTTTTTGGGCATCTTTGATTCCAGGAGCACTAAGTACCAATATTTTAGTGATAAACAATTTAAGAGATATTGAACAAGACCGAATAAGCGGTAAGAAGACCTTGGGAGTTTTATTTGGAGAATACGCTTTAAAATGGGAGTACACCCTATTGTTACTCTTGGCCTATGCCATACCCCCCCATTTTTATGTTCATTTTGATGCTACACTTTTTATTTTTTTGCCATTTATAAGTTTCCCAATTGCTTTGGGTTTATTGAAAAGTGTTTGGCTTCATGAGGAAAAAAAACTGTTGAATCGAACGTTAGAAAAAACTGCCGCATTTATGTTTGTATTTGGTGTTCTATTTATAGTGGGATTACTCATCAAATAATAAGAAAACCCACCGTAGGCAAACGCTCACTGTACAACTATGAATTTATATCGGTATACCAGTCCTTATCATACACTGTTTCATCAAGCAAAAGGCTCAATGGGAAGAGTGCGTTCTGGATGTATATTGGAGTGGAAAGGGCAATCATGTAGAGCTGTAGGTGAATGTGCCCCATTAGAGGGATTCTCAAGAGAAAACCTGTTAGATGGCCTCTATGAGTATAAAAAAAATGAATCCAAGCTGCTAAATATCTTGGAGAAGATTCAAAATCAATTCCCTCAAAATAATTTTCCTACACTTGACGAAATAAACCATTGGGAGAAGGAATTAACGGGTTTGTTCAATCCGAATTATCCTTCATTAAGCTTTGGTTTGAGTACGGTATTATATGACTGGCTTAGCCAAGTTTATCAATTACCTTTGCACAAACTTTTTATGAAATTAGGGGATTACGACTTAACTCAAATTAATTACGCCACACATGAAGCTACGGTTCCGGTAAATGCTTTACTACCCATCCTTGAAATAGATGAATGCATATCAAAAATCGAAGAAGTTGTAAAGGAAGGATATACTGCTATAAAACTCAAAGTTTCGAGTAATCACGAAGACACTCTAAATGTACTCACCCATATAAAGAGTATAGCCCCAAAGATGAGATTACGACTCGATGCAAATGAACAATGGTCTTCCGATACCTTTCTTCCATGGGCTCAACAATACGCCAACTTAGATCTGGAATATATTGAACAACCTTTTCCCGAAGACACCTTCGAGGCAGAAGTAAAAAGCTGTCATCAAGCGGAGATACCATTACCTGACTTTGCAGCGGATGAAAGCTGTGCCCATGTATCCGATTTTTATCACTTACTAAATACCACTACTATACCTTATTACGTACTAAAACCCACCCTCATTGGTGGCATCAGTGATATTATGCAAATGATACTGGATGCCAATACAAAGGGTGCGACTTGTATCCTGAGTAGTTCATTTGATGGAATTGTATCTAGAAGAGTGATTGCAAGCTTAGCATGGTTCAGTAATTTTGTGACAAAGAATCGTTTGGCTCATGGCTTAGACACTGGTAAATGGCTGGTAGAAAATTATGGGAGCCCAGAGTTTTTACTCATTCCCGAAATACAAAAGGGCGCCTATTCCCTAGATCATATTATTTTTGAGGAAGCATTACCTGAGGAATCTATGTTGGGTAACAAATTAAAACAGCAGCAATTTTTATATGAGCTAATCAGTGTTCATCATCTTGAACCAATTCACATGAATTCGCTATGATACCATCTGAAATCCGTTTTCTTTTCAGTTCTAATCATGCTTTCGTGGACGCTTCTTCAACTGGTAGAAACTACACCTATGCTCATTTATGGACCTATAAAGAGCACCTATCACATAGAATCAAAGAGTTAGGTATTGCCTCAGAGCAGGTTATTTTGATTCAGAGTAATCGAACGGATGAGCTTTGCCTTACTATAGCCGCACTTTTTTTATGTGAACAAGCTTTTTGCGTGGTCGATACCTATGTCAATGAGAATAATCTAAAGCAACTAGCGAATAAACATCGGTTTCACAAAATTTGGGACGAACCGTTTATTTCTAATGAAATAACCAAATCTTCTGTTCTCAAATCCAAGCCAAGCTTGGAGACCATCTCCATTAGTTTCCAACCAAAACATGAGGTTTTTGGTTACCTTTTTACCTCTGGAAGTACAGGAGAGGCTAGTTTAATACCACTCCGATACTCTCAGCTAATAGCTGCAACCAAAAATTCTGAAAATTTCATCTCATTATCTCCTAATCAGACTTGGGGAATTCCCCTAAGTTTTCATCATATTGGAGCACTAAGTGTATTACTTAAATGTATGCTTTGGGGAAGCGCCATCTCACTTAGTTCTGGATCTGATTACAAACGTTGGAATCGCTGGTTATCTGGGGATAGTACTTGCAGAATCATTTCTTTGGTACCTACTCAACTTCACCATTGGCTTGCCCACAACAAACAAAATGCCATTTCAGTAGACCCCGCCAAGAATTTTGGATATGTTTTACTAGGCGGGGGCCCTTCCAATGCTTTGGATATACAAGAGGCAATACAGATGAAATGGCCGATTATGCTAAGCTATGGAATGACGGAGACCTTTGCCCATGTATCTAGCGGTGATGCCTATGAATTAGACTCTATTCAAAAATTTAGTGTTTCTACACCCCTTCCTGTTGGTCGTTTAGATCATTCGCTTTCCTTAGATTTACGCTCCGATGGTCGGGATTCTTTTATCTGGTTAAAAGGAGATCAAATTGTACGTCCTGATTCGCGAACTGCTCCACTACATGATCGATTTGATGAAGAAGGATGGTTCTGCACAGGTGATATTGGCGAACTAGATAAAAACGGAAATTTAGTGATCCATGCCCGACGTAGCGATCGTATTGTAAGCGGTGGAGAAAATGTAGCCCCGAAACGAGTTCAAGATGTACTACTAAAAAGCCCTAGCGTTAAAGATGTTCATATTTTTGGAAAGGATGATCCCGTTTGGGGACAAAAAGTAGTTGCTGTTATACAACTGCATGAAGAAAAAGGAAGCCAACGTACAACTAATACAAAACAAGTGATTCAATCACTAACGGATTATTGTAAAAAAGAACTCCCTACTTCTCATATACCCAAAGAAATCCAAATCGTTTCAACTATTCCAAGGACTACCTTAGGTAAAATACGATGGGTAGAACTTCAAAATATCTTAAACAAGGCTTAGCCTAAACCAACTCGCTCAAAAATTTTGTCTACTTGATGGGTATGATGATTAAGATCAAACAGCTCGTCAATCTCATCCGAACTCAGATGACCTCGGATAAAACTATCTTGCTCTACCAGTGGCTTGAAGGGTATTTGATTTTCCCATGACTGCATAGCCAACGGTTGAACCGAATCATAGGCATCCTCTCGTACTACGCCTTTGTCGATGAGTTTATTTAAAACACGTTGTGAAAATACCAATCCATGTGTTTTCCAAATATTAGCTTCCATATTGTCTTTAAAAACGACGAGTTGATCAACAACACGGGTAAATCGATGTATCATATAATCCAATAACATCGTGGCATCGGGCAGTATTATTCGCTCGGCGGATGAATGAGATATATCCCGCTCATGCCACAAAGGAATATTCTCAAAAGCTGTGACCATATAGCCTCTTAACACTCTAGCGCAACCCGTGATATTCTCAGAACTAATGGGATTCCGCTTATGAGGCATCGAAGAAGACCCTTTTTGCCCCTTACGAAATGCTTCCTCCACCTCCCTGACTTCACTTCGTTGTAAATGTCTAATCTCGACGGCCATTTTTTCCATGCTAGAACCTAATAATGCTAGTGTAGATAGATAATAGGCGTGACGATCTCGCTGCAAGGTTTGGGTAGAAATGGGTGCCGGAGTAAGACCCAACTTTTCACAGGTATAGGATTCCACTTCTGGCGGTATATTTGCAAATGTTCCAACCGAACCAGAAAGCTTGCCAAACTCAACACCCTTAGCCGCTTCTTGAAAACGTTCTAGATTTCGATTCATCTCGGCATACCATAAAGCACATTTAAGACCAAAAGTTGTAGGTTCGGCATGAATTCCATGCGTACGTCCCATCATTACGGTGTATTTATGCTCTTTGGCTTTTTTTGAAAGTACCTCTATAAAGACTTTCAGTCCACTCAAGATAAGTTCATTAGCTTTTTTTAAACGCACACCCCATGCCGTATCAACCACATCTGTTGAGGTTAATCCATAGTGTATCCATTTTTTTTCTTCTCCAAGTGATTCTGAAACCGCTCGTGTAAAAGCTACGACATCATGCCTTGTTTGCTCCTCAATTTCTTTGATCCTATCCAATGAGAAGGTTGCATTTTTATAGAGCGTATCTACATCCTCTGAGGGTATAACGCCCATTTTAGACCAAGCCCAACAAGCGGCAAGCTCCACCTCTAACCATGCTTCAAATTGAGACTGCTCTGTCCATATGGCAATCATTTCTTCTCTGGAGTACCGTTCTATCATTGTCGTTAATCTAGTGAGTTGAATAAAAGATTACATAAGATAAGGCTTAAACCATTGTAATGGAGCATAGAAAAAAAATTCGCAATCATAATTGTAATATTTAAAGTAAAAAAGCGCTTACATATAAATTATAAAGATATAAATGTTTTATAGACTAATTTTTTTATTTGTTTTTACTTTTTAGCTAATTAAATTTAAAGGGTAAACACTCACTAACTCATCTATTCATGAAAACAAAGCTAACACTAGCTCTATTTTTATTCGGCGGTATAACACCGCTCTTCGCTCAAGAACTAACAGCTGATGTGGTACAAGACAATTTAAACTATGTCTGGACCATCATTGCGGCATGCTTGGTATTTTTTATGCAGGCTGGTTTTGCACTGGTTGAAACTGGATTTACCAGAGCAAAAAATGCCATTAATATCATTATGAAGAACGTAATGGACGTTTCGGCGGGTAGCCTTGCCTTCTTCCTTGTAGGATTTGGACTCATGTTTGGTACATCGGCAGGTGGCTGGATTGGCACCGATGGTTTCCTACTTGGTGAAATAGGAGATTATTCTGTCGAATGGTCGTATACCTTCTTCTTTTTCCAAGCAGTATTTGCAGCTACTGCTGCTACTATCGTATCAGGTGCTGTTGCTGAACGAACGGCTTTTAATTCCTACCTCATATTTTCTGTGATCATAACAGCTTTTATCTATCCAGTTTTCGGATCATGGGCTTGGGGTAGTTTATTTAATGGCGACGGTTGGTTAGAAGGACTTGGGTTCATTGATTTTGCTGGCTCGACGGTGGTACACTCCGTGGGGGGATGGGCAGCTCTTGCAGGAGCATTGGTCGTTGGACCTAGAACAGGTAAATATATTGATGGTAAACCACAACTGATCAAAGGACATAGTATGCCTTTGGCCGCTTTAGGGGTCTTTATATTGTGGTTAGGCTGGTTTGGCTTCAACGCTGGGTCAACAACCACTGGGGATACCTCAATAGCCCTCATTGCTCTAAATACCTTTCTTGCGGCTGGAGCAGGTGCTACTGCAGCGATGCTAACTACTTGGTTAACCAACGGCAAACCCGACGGCGCCGTAACCTTGAATGGAGTATTAGCTGGGCTAGTCGGAATCACCGCTGGTTGTGCTAATCTAAGTCCTGGATTTGCCCTTCTAACTGGTGCAATAGCAGGTATCTTGGTTCACTTCTCTATGAAATTTCTTGAAAAGAAAGTTGATGATGCCGTAGGTGCGGTCTCCGTACATGGAGTATGTGGCGCTTGGGGAACATTGGCTGCTGGTCTTTTTGACATGGGTGGATTTTCTCTATCGGTCGTTGGAGTTCAACTTATTGGAATTGCCGCAGCCTTCTTATGGACATTTCCTGTTTCCTACCTCCTATTTAAACTCATTAATGCCGTTTTACCACTACGTGTAGATGAGAAGCTTGAAGAAGTAGGTTTGGATATACATGAACATGATGCTGAAGCCTACCCAGAGTTCCAAGCATCAGCTGGAATTGGATAAAAAAACAGATTGGAACCCAGAGACTCATATTAATTAAACTCTGGGTTCTCAATTCCCTTTCAAGATGAACAAATTATAAATCACTCATTACAAAAAATCATGAAATCATATACATCTAAAATTACTCAAACACTCTCTATACTGGCTTTAACTCTAGGCTTAACCTTTTCAGCGAATAAAACAGCTTTAGCCCAAGTTGAAGTAGGTACCGGTGTAGACTTAGTAAGCACCTATGTTTGGAGAGGCGTCGCCTATTCAGGCCCTTCTTGGCAACCATATGTAGAAGCGAGTGCAGGTTCATTCAGCATTGGTGCCTGGGGATCTCAAGGTTATGATGGATTCCAAGAAATGGATCTATACGCATCGTACAGTATTGGCGATTTAAGCGTCGGCTTTACCGATTATTACTATCCAGGCTCTGACTATTTATCTGGGGACAGCCACGCCTTTGAAATCAATGTTGGATATGGAATCGGAAGCATTTCAATTGCAGCAAATTATATTCTTAATGAAGCTGCAGATGCCGGATCGGCAGGTGGTGATATGTATTTTGAACTAGGCTACTCGGGCTCAGCAGCAGATCTGTTCATCGGAGCTGGAGATGGATGGCATTCTAGCACCGGTGATTTTGGCTTGGTCAACATAGGCATTACAAAGTCGAAAGAGATCAAAATTACCGAGCACTTTAGTCTTCCTGTAAGTGGTGCTGTTATTTTCAATCCAGACTCTGAACAACTATATATTTTAGCTGGTATATCACTCTAAATACTCACTTACTACTCCAATAGTTGAATTATGCTATGTAGTTAGAACACATACTATGTTATATCGACTGACTAAATCAAAGGCAAGGGGTTTGAGTACTCCTTGCCTTTTTTATTAGCATTCAATCAAACGAAGAAAACTAGACCAATTGAACCTCAGCTTCTAGCTCGAGATGGAATTTTTGAAGTACCTTCAAGCGAATTTCTTCAACAAACGCTTGAACATCGCGAGAACTACCTCCACCATGGTGAACCACTACCAGAGCCTGATGTTCATAAGTACCCATTACCCCTTTCCTGTAACCTTTCCCTACTGCCTGATCAATTAGCCAACCTGCAGCTAGCTTGAACAAGCCATTACCTAATGGGTATGCCTTGATTTCTGGATTCTCTTTTTTTAAGCTTTCAAATGTTTCGGCTCTAACGACCGGGTTTTTAAAAAAACTACCACAATTACCTAGCACATTAGGGTCTGGCAATCGTGACTTGCGAACGGCTACAACAGCATCAAACACTTCCTTTTGAGTTGGATTCACTATGCTTTTATCTTCTAAATAAGCCTTTAAAGATTCGTATTCTGCTTTAATCTCTCCCTTTTTTTGTAATTCGAACTCAACGGCTACAATTATGACCTTTTCTCTTAATTGTTGTTTGAAGATACTGTCTCTATAGCCAAATAAGCACTCCTCTTTTGATATCCAGTGAGTGGTCAAACTTTGCTTATCTAGATACTGAACCCTTAGAATGGCATCTTTTACCTCTACTCCATATGCTCCAATGTTTTGTATAGGAGCTGCACCAACCAAACCTGGTATTAACGCTAAATTTTCCAACCCATACCACTGGTTTTCTACCGTCCATGAAACCATGGAATGCCAACCTTCACCACCCCCAACCCGAATTAGAACCTTGTCATTCTTCAGGTGGTCTACTTGCCTACCCATAATACGATTAGCTATTACCAAACCCTGCAAATGCTCTGGCATCACTACATTAGATCCACCACCCAAAATGAATGTAGGAAATTCATATTCTTTGGCCCATTTTAAAGCCTCAATGAGCTCTTCAATCGTAGATACCTCAATGAAATTCTCTGCAATTGAATGAACCCCCATCGTCGTATAGGATTTTAAATCGATCTTTTTTTGAACGACTAATGACATAGTCAGGAGGTTTTATCCGAGAGTACTTTCACTCTTACTTTTTTGATACGATTTTTCTGAACGGAATGCACAGTTAACTCAAGATTTTTAAAAATGACTCGTTCACCAACGGTAGGTAAACTTTCCGTTAAACTATAAATGAGACCACCAAGTGTTTCAAAATCATCCTCTTCACTGGTTAGTTCACATTCTAAAACCTCCTCCATATCATCTAAATCGATTTGTGCATCAAACACATAGATACCGTTTTTAAATCTTTTAAATAAATTTTCCTCTTCATCGCTTTCATCCACCATCTCACCCACTAGCTCTTCCAAAATATCGTCCATAGTAACCACACCTTCGGTCCCCCCGTACTCATCGACTACAACCGCCATATGGGTTTTTTCCTGTTGAAAATCTCGCAGCAAATCATCCAATTTCTTGGTTATGGGTATAAATAATGCTTTTCTAGAGATGGTTTTCCAATTTATAATCGTTTCCTCACCTTCTGCTTGTATAAAAGGGAGAATATCTTTTGCATAAATAACACCATGAATGGTATCCAAATCATTCTCATAAAGAGGCATTCTAGACAAACTATGCTTTCTAATTCGCTCCAAAACATCGCTGAGAGAATCTTCTAACGACACTCCAATGATATTTACACGAGACGTCATGATTTCTCTAACGGTAATTGATCCAAACTCTATCACGTTTTCGATAATCTCACGTTCATCCTCCTTAATTGACCCCTCTTGTTCGCTCACTTCTGCCATCATCTTAATATCATCTGAACTAAAGGTCTGAGCTGATTTTGGAATGACTCTCTCTAGGGTATTCGTACTCTGTGCTATGAGTCTCGATAGCGGCTTTAAGAAGACGAAAAAAACATAAACAAACCCACTTAATTTCCGGGAAATACGGAGCGGATTGTTTATAGAAATAACTTTTGGAGTTATTTCACTTAGAATAAGAATAACAAAGGTTAGAACGATAACTTCTAAGGTATAGACCAATAATTCTGGAGCCTCTATAAAAGTCAAAAGGCTGCCTGTAATTACGGCAGCCATTACTGAGGCAACTATATTCGCAAAGGTATTGCCAATAAGTACCGTCGCCAAAAGCCTTCTGGGTTGGTCCAACATAAAACTAAGCCGTTTATCATGTAGTGAAAATTGTTCCTCTTTGTTGAGCAATTCTTGACGGTTTGCTAAAGAAAAAAAGGCAACTTCCGACCCAGAGAATAACGCTGAAAACAGTAAACCAACCAACATGATGAAAAGTTGGATGGATAAAGCCGTAATGGTAAAATCACCGCCTTGAACCCATCCAAAAACCATCCACCAATTAGAAAGGTAAATCGTCATCTATATCATCTAAATTAACGGTTTTATTCACTCCACTCTCCGAGCTTGGAGCGGATGAAGCGGCATTAGACGCAGGTGCAGAAGGTGCGCTACCCATTCCACCGCCGTTTCCTCCACGGCTATCGAGCATGGTCATTTGCAAGGCCTTTACCTCGGTTGTATACCTTTTTTGGCCTTGATTATCTTCCCATTCCCTCGTTTGCAATGGCCCTTCAACATAAATTAAAGACCCTTTAGTAAGATACTGTTGACAAACCTCAGCAGTACGTCCCCAAGCCACTACTCGGTGCCATTCTGTTCGGTCTTGGTACTCGCCGTTACTATCGCGGTAACGTTCGTTGGTAGCTAAATTAAGCGTAGCTACGGCTGTATTAGATTGGGTATAGCGAACTTCTGGGTCTTGGCCCAAACGTCCAATTAACATTACTTTATTTAATGAACTCATGTAAATCTATTTTATTTAATCTTGATATAAGGTAAGACCCTTCTATCAATCATTCCTTACGAATTTGTCTATTTTTATTTACTTATGAAAATTAATCCT
Source organism: uncultured Balneolaceae bacterium (assembly GCA_937125285.1). Classification (GTDB taxonomy): domain Bacteria; phylum Bacteroidota; class Rhodothermia; order Balneolales; family Balneolaceae; genus UBA1275. The sequence continues at coordinate 10,951 of CAKZLH010000032.1, forward strand.
TACTACTCACATACATTAGGCTCATAAAAGACCTCATAGGACTGTTCTATTGACCAAATAAATGTGGGGCATCGATCATACCATTCATATGTACATTGGATTGAAGTGCGTAGTTAAAACCCGGATGAATAGCACTTCCTCCCACACTACCATCTTTTGAAAGGGCAATGACACCGACTTGAAGAGATTCCGGATCTTTTTCTTTACGGATAATACGAGCGATTACTTCGTCACATGCTTCTTGCGGGCTATAACCCTGTCGCATTAGTTCCACAGCAACGGATGCTCCTGCCGATCGTATAACAGCTTCCCCAAGACCAGTCGCTACCGCACCTCCAACTTCATTATCCAAATAAAGCCCTGCTCCGATGATGGGAGAATCTCCTACTCTGCCGTGCATTTTATAAGCCGCCCCACTCGTGGTACATGCTCCAGACAAATTTCCTTCCTGGTCAAGTGCCAACATGCCAATGGTGTCGTGATTTTCAACATTAATCACGGGAGCATACTTTGAGTCCTCTAACCATTTTTTCCATGCTTTTTCAGAGGCTTCCGTTAGTAAATTTTGGCGTTCAAAGCCCTGAGATTCAGCAAATTGTAAAGCTCCTGCCCCCACCAACATCACATGTGGTGTATCTTCCATCACTTTCCTTGCTACGGAAATGGGGTGCACAATATGTTCCAAAAAAGCAACCGAACCGCATTGCTGTTCATGATTCATGATGCAAGCGTCCAATGTCACTCGACCTTCACGATCAGGAAATCCACCAAGTCCAACGGATTGATTTTCAGGGTCGGCTTCGGCTGTTTTTACACCAAATTCAACCGCATCTAGTGCACTTCCTCCTTCCGATAAAACCTTCCAGGCTACTTCATTGGCTTTAATGCCGTGAATCCAAGTAGAAACAACCACAGGTTTTTGAATTTGATTAGATCCAAGTCCACCCTTTTTTGGGTCGCTTTGCGCTAGACTTTTCATACCCAGCCCGCCAAATCCTGCGAGACCTGCTAAACTTTTTTGTAAGAATTGTTTTCTGTTTTGAGGCATTTCTAAGCTTTAATTAATTAACGGTCAGATAAGTGAGAGACACCCGGCAATATTTTACCTTCCAAATATTCCAAACTTGCCCCACCTCCTGTTGATACATGCGATACCTGATCACTTAGGCCCGCCTGTTTGATGGCAGAAGCAGAATCTCCGCCTCCTATGATAGTCGTGGCTCCATGTTCGGTAGCTTCAACCAGTGCTTTTGCAACTGCTTGAGTACCAACGGCAAAGTTGGGCATTTCAAACACGCCCATGGGACCATTCCATAAAACAGTTTTCGCTTGCACGATAACATCACTAAATAATTCAACAGTTTTAGGGCCTATATCAAGAGACTCCCATCCATCTAAAATGCCGCTCGCATCTACAACCTTACGATTGGCATTGTTATTGAAATCATCAGCAATCACAAGATCAATAGGTAAAAGTAAATTCACTCCGTTGGCAAGGGCTTGATCCATCAACTCCTTAGCCATTGGAATTTTATCTTCTTCAAGGAGTGAGTTACCAACCGAGTATCCCTTGGTAGCTAAAAATGTATACGCCATGCCGCCACCAATTATAATGGTATCAACCTTGGTGAGTAAACGCTGAATCACAGGGATTTTATCCGAAACCTTCGCTCCTCCTAATATCGCAACAAATGGACGCTTAGGGTCATTCACACTATCATTTAGATAGGTAATTTCTTTCTCTAAAAGAAAGCCAGAAACCGATGGATTTAAAAATTCAGTAACACCAGAAACCGAAGCATGGGCTCGGTGAGAACTTCCAAAAGCGTCATTCACAAACACATTGGCATGAGCGGCCAAGGCTTGAGCAAAAGCAGGATCATTATCCGTCTCTGCATTGTGAAAACGAACATTCTCTAGTACCACAATTTCTCCATGAGATGCGGAATCTATGGCCTCTTTTGCTTCTTCTCCTATACAATCTTTTGCAAAATGAACCTTAACAGAAACCAGGGTAGATAAATGTTGAGCCACGGGTTCTAGTGAAAATTCAGCAGCAAAGGCACCCTTAGGTCGACCTAGGTGAGAACATAAGACCAATTTAGCACCTTGATCTAATACATAATTTATGGAAGGTAGGGCCTGTACGATCCTATTATCGTCGGTAATTTCACCATTAATGATGGGGACATTAAAGTCTACCCGCATTAACACGGTCTTTTCTGTAAGGCTTATATCTTTGAGAGTGAGTTTAGACATAATGAAAAAATAAGTAATGTGTTATGATAGAAAATGAGTTTAACGGGCCTATAAGCCACATATGGTTAAGCTTAAAGGTACATAAGACTTTGCCCATATAAAACTGTAATGAATGGGCAATTCCTAGGGCTTATTAGCTAAAATACCCTATATTTAGAGCAATTTAAAGAACGTTGATATGACCCAAGATTCCACTCTTTATTTTGACTTTGCGGCAACTACTCCACTAGACCCTGAAGTTTTAGAGGCAATGATGCCTTATTTGACCAATCAGTATGGGAATGCAAATTCCGCCCATCATTTAGGGCAAAGAGCAAAAGTAGTCGTAGAAGATGCACGTGAACAGATTGCCGAACTTATCGGTGCTGAGCCCTCTGAAATCATTTTCACATCAGGAGGTACCGAAAGTGACAATGCGGTTATCCAAGGGGCGATGTCATTGGCGGGCGAAAAAAATGAACTCGTATGCTCTCCGGCCGAACATCATGCTGTATTACACCCCATTGAGCTATCCAAACTCAAGGGATTTGTACCCGTACTTGTGCCTATCAATGACGAGGGTACGGTAACTCCATCAGAACTAAACAAGGTGCTCTCGGATCGAACGGCTTTGGTGAGTCTGATGCATGTAAACAACGAGATTGGTTCCATCAATGATGTACAACAACTAGCGGATGTTTGTCATTCCCAAGGGGTTCTTTTTCATACCGATGCGGTTCAAAGTCTAGGAAAAATACCTGTCAATGTTCAAGATCTTGGCATCGATTTCCTTAGTGGTAGTGCACATAAAATTTATGGTCCTAAAGGAATTGGCCTAATGTACGTTCGTAATGGCAGCCGTTGGATGCCTTGGCTCACGGGTGGGTCTCAGGAAAGACGACGACGTGGTGGCACTACCAATGTACCAGGGGTGGTTGGTTTCGCGAAGGCACTAGAAATTGCCATTAATAAAATGGACGCTCAGCAAGCTCATTTCAAGTTGTTGAAGCAACACTTACTTAAGGAATTAGATCAGCATCTATCCGTCTGTAACTTTCACATCAATGGGAATCCAGGAGTCGACCATATCATAAATCTTTGCTTTCATAATGAAGAAAACAAAGGCATCGACGGTGAAATGCTACTCTTAAACTTAGACATTGAAGGAATTTGTGTTTCCAATGGTTCAGCATGCACCTCCGGTGCCGTTGAGCCTTCTCATGTTCTTATGGCTCTTGGTTGCGCACCAGAACAAGCAAAATCTAGCATCCGCATTAGTTTTGGAAGACACACCTCAAAAGATCAGGTGAGTACATTAGTACGAAGTCTTGAAAAAGTTTTAGGTCGAATGTTCCCGCTAGTGTAGTAATACCTGTAATACCCATCACTAAAAGCAAAAGCCTTAATTATAATGAGAATTTGTGTTTACTGTGGTTCTAGGACTTCCAAAAACACCCACTTCCTAGAAGCCGCTAAAGAGCTTGGCAAAGGAATAGCCCAACGAAATTGGGGTATTGTTTACGGGGGAGGTAAAATAGGAATGATGGGGCTTGTAGCTGATTCGGCTCTGGCACATAATGGAGAAGTTATTGGAATCATTCCCACAGCCTTAAAAACCAAAGAAGTGGCGCATTATGGGGTATCCAAACTTATTGAAACACCCGATATGCATTCCAGAAAAGCGAAGATGGAAAAGCTCTCGAATGCATTTTTAGTTTTGCCAGGGGGCTTTGGAACCTTGGACGAGTTTTTTGAAATTCTTACGTGGCGCCAACTTGGTTTCCACCAAAAACCCATTATAATTGTGAATATTGATGGATATTTTGACGGACTAGCCCAGTTCGTTCATCGCGCCATAGAAGAAGATTATATTCGCGCTTCTAATCAAGAGTTGTTCACATGGACTCAAAGTATTGAGGAGTCTTTGGAACAACTTGATCTTGAATTTTCTTAACTAATCACACCCAATCGAATTATCTATGCAAAACTTAACTTTATCACTTGGCATATTACTCGTAATCCTTGGCGGTGCTTCGTATTTAGGCACTGGGCAGGAAAGTATCACCGCACTTATACCCTCATTTTTTGGGATTTTATTTATCCTATTTGGGGTACTAAGCAAGCAAGAAAAGCTTCGAAAGCATATGATTCATGCTGCTGCTGGTCTAGCTTTACTTGGTATATTAGGTACCGCACGAGCCATTCCGGGATTCATTGACGTCATTTCTGGCACACCTGTTGAGCGTCCCTTAGCCATCTATGCACAAACCGCCATGTTGGTTATGTGCGCTGGTTATATGATAAGAGCCGTACAGTCATTTATCGCTGCTCGTAAAGCAAAATAATTAGCGTAAGTACCCTACGAATTTAGGCCGCCTTATCATCTTTGAATATATCGTTGATAAGGTGGCTGTATTTTTCGGAAATAACTCTTCGCTTCACTTTCATTGTAGGGGTAATTTCCCCGGTTTCAACAGTAAATTCACTCGCAATAAGTCGGAAATCTCTGATCTTTTCATGAGACGCCAATTCTTTGGAGAAGCTTGCCATTTCTTTTTTGTAAATGGTTTGAACTTCTGTGAGTGCTAGCATAGACTCCACATCTGAGTACGAGAGCCCCAATTCGTCCACATGCTTTTTTAGCACTTCAAAATCAGGGACAATAAGGGCTGCCATAAAATTCTGAGCTTCACCAACTACCACCAGTTGATCAATCCACTTACTTGATTTAAACATATCCTCAATGGGACCAGGATAGATGTTTTTACCTCCTGCATTCACAATCATATGTTTGATTCGGTCGGTAATTTTAAGGTTACCTCCTACAAATCGTCCTACATCACCTGTATGAAGCCAACCTTTATCATCTATCATTTCCTTTGTGGCATCATCATTTCTCCAATAACCTTTCATAACGTTAGGTCCTTTACACAAAATTTCACCCGCCTCTGAACTTAGTTCCGTGGGATAATCCTCACCACTAACCTGTGCAATGATTTCACCTGTTTCTAAATTTTGTATCCCGACGGTAACCCCTTGTATCACACTACCAACGACCCCAACCACTTCATCTCCTGGTCTGTTGGCCGTCATTACGGGTGAGGTTTCGGTTAAACCATATCCTTGAAGAATGGGAAGACCCGCACATTTAAAAAATGTATCAATATCGGGAGGTAATGCCGCGCCACCAGATACAAAAAGACGCACTCGACCACCGGTTTTCTCTTTTAATTTGTCAAAGACTAATTTATCGGCTATCGACTTTTGAAGTGATACTAGGCCGCGTTTGCCATCCACATATTTTTGGCCCGTATTCAACGCCCACTTAAAAATCTGCTGTTTTATAGCACTGCCCTCTTCCACATTTTTATTAATAACATTAAAAATTTTCTCAAATAATCTAGGCACACTAATGACTACCGTAGGTTTCACTTCGGGTAGATTTTTGGATACGGTATCTACACTCTCGGCATAATAGATTTCAGCTCCACACGCAATAATGGCATAGTATCCAGCCGTACGTTCAAACGAATGGCATAAAGGCAAAAAGGATAAACAGCTATCTTTATCATCCCAATAGATGTGGTGAGTGGCTGCCTTCACATTGCTACAAATATTATTGTGGGTTAGCATAGCTCCTTTGGGCTTCCCAGTGGTTCCCGATGTATAGATCAATGTACACACATCATCAGGTTTAACCTCCTTGGAACCAGCTTCAATTGCCTCACGATGCTCCTTAAATAAGCCTTTACCATCTCGCATAATATGATCAAATAAATGTACATGCTCAGGGGCCATAAGTTTAGCATTTTTAGGCATCTCAAAAGCCACAATCTCCATCAGGTCGGGGCAATTATCAAAAACTTCAACCGCCTTTTTTAACTGAATACCCGTAGAAACAAAGAATATTTTTGCCTGTGAATCCTGCAGAATGTATTCGCACTGGCTTGATGGCAAGGTCGTATACAAGGATACATTGATACCACCCAAAAGTTGAATAGCCAAATCCACCACAGCCCACTCGTAACGATTTTCACTGAGTATACCTACCGGGTCACCATGCTTAATCCCTTTACTAAATAAATATCCAGCAACGGCTTGAACATCTTCGGTCACCTGATCCCAATACACGGGCTCATAACCGACTTCACGATCTAACTTATGGTGAAATACCGCTTTATTTTTACCTGCATACTTTTGTGACAGGTTATTGTATAAATCCGTTAATGTTTCAAATGGTACAATTGTAGGCATAACTAATACATTAAGTGAACACTTATATTTCTAACTAAATCAAGGTGCAATTTCATGGAATATAGCATTCCCCAACTGAAAATCACTACTCTTTTGAATCTAGCACTTCTAATTTCCTTAACATTTCCACAAATGTTATATTTAGAGAGAACTTAAAACACGACCATATGGCTCATCCAGCACACGAAGAAACCATATCCTTAGTAAAAGAAATATTTCGATCGTATCTCAAAGAAGGTAACCAGAGACAGACCCCAGAACGTTTCATGGTATTGGAAGAAATCTATCGCTCAGATGGTCATTTTGATGCCGATGAACTCTTTTTTAGCATGCAGCAGAAGGGCACTCGCGTGAGTAGAGCCACTGTCTATAATACCTTGGATTTACTGGTTGAAAGTGGATTGGTACAACGACAGCAATTTGGAAAAAGCCAATATCACTACGAGAGAGCTTATGCCTATCAACAACACGATCATATCATTTGCAATGAGTGTGGGCATGTTATGGAGTTCTGTGATCCCCGAATTGGTGAAATCCAAGAATTAATTGGTCGCATTCATGGCATCAACATCGAATCTCACTCGCTTCACTTTTATGGCACCTGTGAAGATTCAAACGCTTGCGAGCACCGAAAAAAAATCCAAGAGAACTAACTCAGAATCAGCCTAAATCTTCGTTTTCCGAATGAAAGTTCCCGCTGCCCAGCGAGAACCAATCCAACCCATAAATACCGCTAATACAAATACAGCGCTCACCATGTAGTACCAGCGTCCAAATGGCCAGGCTAATACCCCTAACTGAGGAGCAATCGACGGAAATACACGGTCGAATAGTACATAAAGACTAACCACACTCATCGATCCCGCAATTAAGCCCTGTAACACTCCTTCTATCACAAAAGGAGCCCTTATAAATCGATCGGTGGCCCCAACCAATTTCATGGCTTTAATAACATCGCGTCGCGCATAAACGGTAAGTCGGATGGTGTTAAAGACCAATAGGATGGCAGCCAATAGCACCAAAAAACCCAACCAGCTACCCACTTTCACCATGATTTCGAGATTTTTTTCTAGCATTTGAACCAGACTTGCATTGAATTGAACATTTTCAACCCCTATCCATTGTTCCATTTCAGAAGCTAGTTCGTCAATTCGCTCATAGGGAACTTCAGACGACAATTCCACTTTAAAAGAAGCAGGTAGAAAATCCAAGGCGACCAAATCCTCTACGCCTGAACCAAACTCTGCACGCATAATAGCGGCAGCACTATCTTTTGAGATAAAGGAAGTCGACTCCACTTCATCCAGCATTTCTAATTGATTTTCTAAACCCGCCACGGTAGCAGAGTCTACCTCAAAGAGAAAAACCTCTAATTCTACCGATTCTTTAAGGCTCACCGCTCGGTCATAAATATTGGTAGCTAAGCGTGCAAAAATACCCAATAACACCAGGGCCAAAAACAACGAAAAAATAGAAGTCATAGACGCCCATTTTGTGCGCTTTAATCCTGCAAAACCTTCTTTTAGTAAATAACTCATATCCAAAGATAGAATTAATTTCGAAATGTCGCTTTAATACTTACGACCAGTCTTCTGCCTGGCATTGGGAAACCTGTAGAGCCGAAATAACCCGGTTGAAGTACACCATGCGTCAGGTTTTCCCATCGAACAAAAACCATCATGGCGCGCACTCTGGAAGACACCTCAACATCTAATCGAGTAAAAGCCGGTAGCTCGGCGTTATTGGTCACATCTATAGGCCACCATCCGGCTCCCGTAATAAAACCAGGACTTCGATAATTCAAAGGAGAACTATACAATCGAACACCCATTTTGGTATAAGCCGCCCGCTCAAACACATATGATTTCCAAAAAGCGTGCCCCCGAACTCGCAGCTGAAGATCTGTTTCATAACTTGTCGATTGCCAACTTTCTAATTGTCCATTCCCCCTCTTCTCGGCGGTCCCAGACAAGGCGAACTCCCACCGCTCTACATTCGTATCGAATCCAAGACCAGCCGCCCATAAGCTGTGTTCACGGGCATATTCTAAGGCCCCTAATTCATTCAGTACTGCCGTTCCAGATTCAATAGCAAGTCTAGCCCACGAGTTAATAGATACGACGGAATTCTTCCAAAGCGAAAGTTCAGACCATAGGTAATTAGATTCTAAAAGACGGGCTTCATCGGCGTGGGTAAATGCTGAATTAGCCCAAAATAATTGCTGAATAGTTGGCAAGCTTTGTCCCCTGCCTAAGCCTAG
>CAKZLH010000033.1 GCA_937125285.1 uncultured Balneolaceae bacterium
GAGGAGAGGGGTGAGGTGATGGTTTCAAGCTTTTTATGGGTCCATTTGTTCCACCCAATATTTAGATTTTCCACCAATTCTTTGGTTTCATAAAACCAAACGTTGGAATTTTCTCCCGTTTCTCCTAACCAAAGTGGGGTATCGAATTGATCTCTAATATTGAGCAGATATTGTATAGTACCCTGATCGGTTTCATTCCAATACTTGTGAAAGGCATAGACCATATTATCGTCAAAAGGGGGATATAGATGATCGAAGGTAGTCGCATAGTAGTTACCCTCTATAAAGAGAATGTGATTGGTATCTATCGCTCGAATAGCAGGTACAATGCGCCCATAGAATTTGGCTAAATCTATTCCGTCATAACCTGCGGGTGTAACGGGTTCATTTAATAAGTCATAGCCAATAATGATGGTTTCGTTTTTGTATCTACGTGCAATTTCTTCCCAAATTTTTATGGTGATGGGCCAATAGGTTTCACTCTCTGTAAAAAAGCGAGCGGTTCCATCACTATCCGATATTTCACTTTCACTTTGAGCACCAGGTGCCGCATGCATATCCAAAATCACGTCTATACGATGTCGTTTACACCATACAAGTAAATCATCTATGCGCTGAAATCCGGATTCTTTGAAAGCCTCGGTTTCAATATCATAGAAGATGTCGAAGTGAAAAGGTACGCGAATATGGTCTACGCCCCATTCTTTCATGGCAATAATATCCGCTTCAGTTACATAGTTGTCTCGGTAAACCTCATACCATTCTTCTGCTTTTGCAGGGCTCAATAGCTCTGAAATTTCGTTTCGTATATCTGTGGCTCCAAATCCGCCAGGCATTTTTAACATGTAGCCTTCCGGAAGAAGCCATCCACCCAGGCCAAAACCTTTGATGACCACCGGTTGTCCCTGTCGATTGAGGATGTCTTTCCCTTCAACCCGAAAAAAAGTCTGGTCGTTATACCCATTTAAATCTTCGTCGGAGGTAGTGGGTGCCGTTGGATTTTTACAGGCCAAAGTGGATAGTACTATCACACTTAACCCTAGCATGATGGTGCGTTTAGTGATTTTCATAAGTAAGCTCTCTTATCGGTTATACAGCGATATACTGTTTGATGATTATTTGATTAAGGTCATTTTTTTCGATTCAATGGGCACTCCGTCGACGAATAAACTGTAGATGTATATCCCACTAGGTAAATGAGAGGCGTCAAAGCTGAACTGATGAACGCCGGCTTGTTGTTTGGCCTGTTTAAAACTAGCCACAGTTCTCCCTAATACATCAATTACTCTTATTTCTACCCCAGCAGTCTTATCTAAGCCATAGGTTAACTGAGTGCTCGGGTTGAAAGGATTAGGATAATTCTGAAATAGCTGATGTCCTTTTGGAAGATCTTCTAATGGGAAAGGTTCCGATGAAGTGGGTATTCTTAAAAGTTCTGCCGACCCCTGACCATTTAGAGTGTAAAGCCGGACATAGTCTATATACATTTTGGCGGGCATATCGGCTGTGACTTGACTGGCAGTAGCCGCGTCTGTAAAATCGCCGCCAACGGCCATATTCATAATGAGGAAGTAAGGCTTATTGAACGCGGCTCTTAGCTCGGAATTCGTTGTGCCAAAAGGAGCCGCATATAGGAAATACTCTTTGCCTTGGTCAACGATTGCAAATTTGATTTCATTTGCGGTCCAATATAGTCGGTAGGTTACAAATCGATTATCGAGTCCCGTGGTTGGGGCGTAAGGAGTATTGTAGTTAACGTCATTGGATATAGAAGCCGCACAGGTTGGATTTGCTGCAGAACAAGCGGCTTGGGCATACCAGATGGCATTTGAGCTTACAAAATGATTAGCGCTTTTGTTTGCAAAGCCTTGTGCTGAGCGAAAGGCTGCCTTATGACCCATTTCCATAAGATCCAGTTCCCCAGATCTAGGCCATCCTACTTGGTCATGATCGTTGCCTAGGAACCAAATGGCCGGCCAGAGACCTGTCTCCACATCTGGGGTCATCATACGTATTTCAAACATTCCATACTGTAACTCAACTTTATTTTGAGTTTGAACACGACCCGATCTAAATGAACCAGATGAAGGTGAATCGGCTGTTATAACCAAGGC
>CAKZLH010000034.1 GCA_937125285.1 uncultured Balneolaceae bacterium
TTGGCGTTATCCCATGCTCCACCTGCATTCGACTGAAATAATGCCATAAGTACACCCGCAGATGTTACACCCGCTAATAGTCCACCGAGCATTTCTGGGCCTCCTAAGAAACCAAAAAGTACGGGTACAATAACCGCTAATAGTCCAGGTAGTACCATTTCTCTGATAGATGCGGTTGTTGAAATTTCAACACACTTCTCGTATTCGGCTTTTCCATCAGCAGCCTCGAATGTAGCTTTGTCTGCATCACTCCAGTTCTCAAAGTCAGTACCTTCATTCTTATTCATGACATCTAGAGCCGCACGCAATTCAGGGATATCTTTGAATTGACGTCTAACTTCCTCAATCATACTCATAGCAGCACGTCCTACCGCTTGCATAGAGAGTGCAGAGAATAGGAATGGTAACATAGCACCCACGAAAAGGGCCGCCATTACCGAAGGTCTCGTTACATCTATTCCACTCAATGGAACTTCATGAGTAGCATTATAGGCGGTAATAAAGGCAGCAAACAAGGCTAATGCAGTAAGTGCGGCAGAACCGATTGCAAAACCTTTACCAATAGCGGCAGTTGTATTACCAACGGCGTCTAACTTATCGGTACGCTCACGAACTTCTGGTTCTAATTCGGCCATTTCTGCAATACCACCGGCATTATCAGAAATAGGACCATAGGCGTCTACAGCAAGTTGAATACCTGTATTAGCAAGCATCCCAACGGCTGCGATGGCAATACCGTAAAGACCCGCAAAATGGAACGCTCCAATGATCGCTGCTGCAATAATTAAGATTGGGATGGCAGTAGAAATCATACCAACTCCAAGACCTGCAATAATATTGGTAGCAGAACCTGTAACCGATTGTTTAACAATCGACCAAACTGGCTTAGTTCCTGTACCTGTATAATGCTCAGTGATTAAACCAATAAGCAAACCTGATGCTAACCCAAAAATGGTAGCCCAAAATACACCTGTGCTTGTATAGGTCTCACCACCAAAGCTCCACTGCGATGGTAACATCCACTGAATAATAAAGTATGAAGCCACCAACATAATACCCGCTGCAAGGAATTCACCTAAATTCAATGCTTTTTGAGGATCTCCACCTTCTTTAACCTTAACAAAAAAGGTTCCTAAAATAGAAGTCAAAATACCTGTACCGGCAAGCACAAGTGGTAGTAATACGGCCGAAAGACCATTAAACTGATCCATCCAAGCTCCACCATTTATGGTAGCATCTGCGATGAAGGCCGCTCCTAATACCATTGTACCAATAATCGAACCAACATAGGACTCAAAAAGATCGGCACCCATACCGGCAACGTCACCCACATTATCACCTACGTTATCAGCAATGGTTGCTGGGTTAAGAGGGTGATCTTCTGGAATACCTGCCTCAACTTTACCTACCAAGTCAGCACCCACATCAGCGGCTTTGGTATAAATTCCACCGCCTACACGAGCAAAAAGGGCTATAGAAGAAGCACCAAACGAAAAGCCAGTTACTACAGCAAGCACCTTGTTAACCGCACCAGCTCCCTCTAATCCAAAGATAGATCCGAAAGCAATTAAGAGTACACTAAGTCCCAATACTCCAAGTCCAACAACCCCTAGGCCCATTACCGAACCTCCTGCAAAAGCAACCTCAAGTCCTTTTCCAAGGCTGGTTCTTGCTGCATTGGTTGTACGTACATTGGCTTTGGTTGCGACACGCATACCTATGAATCCAGCTAGACCAGAACATATAGCCCCAACAATAAATGATATGGCTACCATCCAGCTTGATGTTTCGGGATTAGC
>CAKZLH010000035.1 GCA_937125285.1 uncultured Balneolaceae bacterium
AATTCCACTGTGTCCAAGGCTCGAAGGCTCAGGGGATCTTGAAGGGTATCCAAGGACACGCGGTTAATCTGAGCAAAGTGTCCTTTTCGGTCGGGTAAGGCCAATCGAAGGGCAGGATCGCCTAACAGAATAAATTTACGGGCGTTAAGTTCATTCCCAATGGAGGTATTTTTGGTGCGCACAAAGATATCACCCAGACGAAGAGGACGCCCATCGGCATCTCGCTCGAGCATTTTCTGAGACAGGGCAATATTGAGCCCAAAATTAAGTGCCGAGGTGCTCGAAGAGGTGTACACCACGCGTGTGGTTGTAAAACTAGCAATGGCCCCGCCATTTTCGGCCAGCACCAATTTTTCGGCTCCGGATTGGGCATCGATATCATCGTAGCGACCAAACTGGCAGGTAGCCGTTACCACAAGGGCCAATTTATTACGATTGGTAAGCTGCGGAATATAATCGGAGAGAAATAACTCTTCATCGGTGAGGGTTTGGGCATTTCCATGACCTGAGTAGTTGAACACCAACATCCCCTTGTTAAAGGTGTCGATCAAATCTTTGGTAGCGGCCGGTAATTGCCTACCCGCTGCGGTGATTTCTTCGGGGTAGGCAAACAGGTAAATTTTCTTAAGGCGAGCTCCCGGTTCATCCAGATTCATGCGGATAGCCGTTCCGTCGGCATTTAAAACGTGTAAATCGCGGTTGCGTTCCGGCTCGGGAAAATCATCGTCCCCAGCAAAAGTGAACAGATTCTGCCAGTCTCCGAAATGGGCGGGATCTTCGTAGCGATAGATTTTATCAAGCGCAATACGGGCCTCGGAGCGATTTTGGGCAGAAATACGCCCAACCCCTATATCGACCCGATCTTGGGAACCAAACAAACCCTCTCCATCATCCATATAGGCATAATAATCATCGGTTCCATAGCTATTGGTGCGATGGATAGACTCACTGCTTTGGTAGGTGAGCACGTAATTACGGAAGGCATTCGGGGTAATGTTTTTGGTATCGAAGGTGGTATCACCAAACAGCAGTAAATGTTCGGGCAAGCTTTGACCTTGGGCAAGCGCTCGATCCCATAAGTATTTGAGGTAATCGCGAATGGCCGACGGATCGGCCGCTCCTCCCGAAAATTCGTTGAAAATCTGCTCTTGGGTGACGACCAGGGTTTTTAGCCCTTGCTGGGCACGATAGTCGGCAAGCTCCTGGGCATAGGGTAAAAAGGTTGGGGCCGTAACTACGATATAGTTGGGAAAGCTGCTGATTCCTCGAAGATTTTGATTCGGTACTTTTCGTCCCATAACCGGGGTATAACTTCCCGATTGTATCCAGTATCGGTCGGTGGACGAGCTCCCATGTTGAAAAGTATGGGTGGCGCTTGTCCCGCTTCCAAAACTGTTGCTTAACGGAATTTCTACGGGTTGAACAGGATTCGAGACTTCCCAAACTCGGGGCACTCCACTAAATCCAGAAACGGTATAGGACCCAACCTGCTGTCCGTCGGCGTCAATGGGGGCGAAAAGAGAAATCACCCCGTGATTGGCATACTGGGCGCGGGTGCTTTCCACTCGAATGTAATCGACAAAAGCCTCGGTTCCCGCATCCCCATTACTCATGGTAAGAGTGAGTTGGATTCGAGCATCTCCGGCCGTTATAAAATCGGAATTACTCAGGTTGAAGGGAACCTGGCTGAAATTGATGGCCCTGGCCGACTCAAACTCATA
>CAKZLH010000036.1 GCA_937125285.1 uncultured Balneolaceae bacterium
AATTCCACTGTGTCCAAGGCTCGAAGGCTCAGGGGATCTTGAAGGGTATCCAAGGACACGCGGTTAATCTGAGCAAAATGTCCTTTTCGGTCGGGTAAGGCCAATCGAAGGGCAGGATCGCCTAAGAGAATAAATTTACGAGCGTTAAGCTCATTCCCAATGGAGGTATTTTTGGTGCGCACAAAGATATCACCCAGACGAAGAGGGCGCCCATCGGCGTCTCGCTCGAGCATTTTTTGAGACAGGGCAATATTGAGCCCAAAATTAAGTGCCGAGGTACTCGAAGAGGTATATACCACGCGTGTGGTCGTAAAACTAGCGATGGCACCGCCATTTTCGGCCAGCACCAATTTTTCGGCACCGGATTGGGCATCGATATCATCGTAGCGACCAAACTGGCAGGTAGCGGTTACCACAAGGGCCAATTTATTACGATTGGTGAGTTGAGGAATATAATCCGAGAGAAATAATTCTTCATCGGTGAGGGTTTGGGCATTTCCATGACCCGAGTAGTTGAACACCAACATCCCCTTGTTAAAGGTGTCGATCAAATCTTTGGTAGCTGCCGGTAATTGCCTGCCCGCTGCGGTGATTTCTTCGGGATAGGCAAACAGGTAAATTTTCTTAAGGCGAGCTCCCGGTTCATCCAGATTCATGCGGATAGCCGTTCCATCGGCATTTAAAACGTGTAAATCGCGGTTGCGTTCAGGCTCGGGAAAATCGTCGTCCCCAGCAAAAGTGAACAGATTCTGCCAGTCTCCGAAGTGGGCGGGATCTTCGTATCGATAGATTTTATCAAGCGCAATACGGGCCTCAGAGCGATTTTGGGCAGAAATACGCCCAACCCCTATATCGACCCGATCTTGGGAACCAAACAAACCCTCTCCATCATCCATATAGGCATAATAATCATCGGTTCCATAGCTATTGGTGCGATGGATAGACTCACTACTTTGGTAGGTGAGCACGTAATTACGGAAGGCATTCGGGGTAATGTTCTTGGTATCGAAGGTGGTATCGCCAAATAGCAGCAAATGTTCGGGCAAGCTTTGACCTTGGGCAAGTGCTCGATCCCACAAGTATTTGAGGTAATCGCGAATGGCCGACGGATCGGCCGCTCCTCCCGAAAACTCGTTGAAAATCTGCTCTTGGGTGACGACCAGTGTTTTTAGCCCTTGCTGAGCACGATAGTCGGCCAGCTCTTGGGCATAGGGCAAAAAGGTTGGGGCCGTAACCACGATGTAGTTGGGAAAGCTGCTGATTCCTCGAAGATTTTGATTGGGCACTTTTCGTCCCATAACCGGGGTATAACTTCCCGATTGTATCCAGTATCGATCGGTGGACGAGCTCCCATGTTGAAAGGTATGGGTAGCGCTTGTCCCGCTTCCAAAACTGTTGCTCAACGGAATTTCTACGGGTTGAACAGGATTCGAGACTTCCCAAACTCGGGGCACTCCACTGAATCCAGAAACGGTATAGGACCCGACCTGCTGTCCGTCGGCGTCGATGGGGGCAAAAAGGGAAATCACCCCGTGATTGGCATACTGGGCGCGGGTGCTTTCCACTCGAATGTAATCCACAAAAGCCTCAGTACCCGCATCCCCATTACTCATGGTAAGGGTGAGTTGGATTCGAGCATCTCCAGCCGTTATAAAATCGGAATTACTCAGGTTGAAGGGAACCTGGCTGAAATTGATGGCCCTGGCCGACTCAAACTCATA
>CAKZLH010000037.1 GCA_937125285.1 uncultured Balneolaceae bacterium
GGTAGACGAAGTACACGCTATAGCAGATAAATATGAAATTCCTGTTGTAGAAGATAGTGCAGAAGCATTAGGATCTACCTATAAAGGAAAAAAATGTGGAACCTTTGGAGCATTTGGAGTCTTATCATTTAATGGAAATAAGATCATTACGACCTCCGGTGCTGGGGCGTTATTGAGTGATGATGAGGAAATGATCCAAAAAGCACGTTTCCTTGCTACCCAAGCTCGGGATGATGCTCCTCATTATCAGCATTCACATATAGGTTATAACTACCGCATGAGTAATATTGTAGCTGGGGTTGGTCGAGGTCAGATGAAGGTGCTGGATGAACGGGTGGCTCAAAGAAGAGCGGTGCATGAGAGGTATTTTAACGAGTTAGGAAAAACCTGGTTGGAAGTAGAAAACACCAATAAACAATTCCAAATAACCAATAACTCTCGAACAGGGATATACTTCCTAAAAGAACCCGAAGGCTACTTCAGTAACCGCTGGCTAACAACGGTCATTATCAATCCCGAAGAAACGGGAGGCGTAACCAGGGAGGATATTCGATTAGCTTTAGAAGAAGAAAACATCGAGGCACGTCCTTTATGGAAACCTATGCATCTTCAGCCCATCTTCAAAAACGCCCAGTCCTACACTAATGGCATATCCGAATGGCTCTTCGAATACGGACTCTGCCTCCCCAGCGGCAGCAATATGAGCGAGGAAGATCAGAGAAGGGTAATTAGCTTTATTAGGAGAGTCTTAAACAAATAAGTGGCACTTTATATCGCTATATTTTTATAATTTTATCAATCAATTCGAGTATAAAATAAAAACCCATGAAACTAGCCATCGCCGGCACCGGCTATGTAGGATTATCACTCGCAGTACTTCTTGCTCAAAGGAATGAAGTCGTTGCTTTGGATATTATCCAGGAGAAGGTGGATCTTATAAACAGCAAGAAGTCACCAATCACCGATAAAGAAATTGAGCATTTTTTACAAAACGAGCCACTCAATCTAACTGCGACTATCGACCCGCAAAAGGCGTACGTAGATGCGGAGTATGTGATCATCGCCACGCCGACCAATTACGATCCGGATACCAATTATTTCGATACCTCATCGGTGGAAGCGGTGATCCAGCAGGTGATGGCCATTAACCCAGACGCGGTAATGGTGATTAAATCTACCGTTCCGGTGGGCTATGTGCAGCGAGCTAAAGAGGAGTTTGGAACGGAGAATTTGCTGTTTTCGCCTGAGTTTTTACGGGAAGGCCAAGCGTTATATGATAACTTGTATCCGTCTAGAATCGTAGTGGGGGAGCAGTCGAAGCGAGCCGAGGTCTTTGCAGAGTTGCTTATTGAAGGGGCTAAAAAGCCGAAGGAAGACATTCCGGTTTTGTTCACGGATAGCACCGAAGCGGAGGCCATTAAACTGTTTTCCAATACCTACCTGGCCATGCGGGTGGCTTATTTCAACGAACTGGATTCCTATTGTGAGTCGCACGGACTTAGCGCCAAACAGGTCATTGAAGGGGTTGGACTGGATCCGCGGATTGGAAATCATTACAACAATCCCAGCTTTGGTTACGGGGGCTATTGCCTGCCTAAAGATACCAAACAGCTATTGGCTAATTTCAAGGATGTGCCCAATAATATTATTGGGGCTATTGTAGATGCCAACTCAACCCGGAAGGACTTTATTGCTCGACAGATCTGGAGTCAGAACCCTAAAGTGGTTGGTGTGTATCGCCTAGTCATGAAGGCCGGCTCGGACAATTTTCGTCAGAGTGCCATCCAAGGCATTATGAAACGCATCAAAGCCAAGGGTATCGAAGTGGTGGTGTATGAACCCTACCTAAAAGAGGATGAGTTTTACCGGTCCCGAGTGATCAAGGACCTCGAGGAGTTTAAGCAGATGTCCAATATCATTATTGCCAACCGAATGGTGGACGAAATTCGGGATGTAGCGGATAAGGTCTATACTCGGGATTTATTTGGGAAGGACTAGGCCAGCAATGACCCAATAGTATCCACTACTCGGTGCTGTTCGTCTTCACTGAGTTCGGGGAAGATGGGCAGGCTTAGTGCTTGGTTAGCTGCGCAAACAGCATGTGGGCATAGTTCCTCAACCCCAGCATAGCCTAAGTTCGAAAAGCACTCTTGATGGTGAAGGCATAGGGGGTAATAGACCGAGTTTCCAATCCCAGCATCACTTAAGCCTTGAGCGAACGAGTCGCGGTTCTTAACCCGAATAGTATACTGATGATAAATATGTGCACCACCATTAGTAGACACGGTTTCAGAAGGTAAAACCACACCTATTCCGTGCCACGCGCAATCGCCTCCACAAGTCTGTTCCCAACAACTTGGTGCCTCCGAAACCAAGCCAGCCTTGGTAAATAACCGATTATAGATGGCTGCCTTCTCTTGACGGGCGGCGGACCAGGAATCCAGATGCTTTAGTTTCACCCCGAGAATAGCGGCTTGCAAGGCATCGAGCCTTGAGTTAATGCCTACCATTTGGTGGTAGTACTTGGGTTTGGAGCCGTGTAGACGCAATACGCGCACCTTTTCAGCGAGTTCGGGGTCTCGAACGGTAATGAGTCCGCCATCGCCAAAGGCCCCTAAATTCTTGGAGGGAAAAAAGCTAAAACAACCAAAATCCCCTGAAGTGCCTGCGCCCACAATACGACCATCGGAGAAGGCTTGTTTGGCGCCAATGGCTTGGGCGGCGTCTTCAACCAGTGGAATCGAAAACTCCTTTGAAATGGCCAAGAATTCCTCCATGTTGGCCATTTGTCCATATAAATGTACGGGTATAATGGCCTTGACCTGTTCGGGGCGCACGCCGAGGGCTTGGTAGCGGGTGTCGGAGCCTTCGAGAAAGCGTCGTACGCCGGCGGGGTCTAGGTTAAAATCAGCCGGTTGAATATCCATGAAAACGGGAGTGGCCCC
>CAKZLH010000038.1 GCA_937125285.1 uncultured Balneolaceae bacterium
AAAAACTGTTGGGTTTTCATGTAGGTATATCCATGTTCTTGCAAACTCTGAAAGGTGTAGGTATTTCGATCATAGCCCATGATAACACCAGGGGCTAGGGCAAACACATTGGCGCCATCCGTCCACTGCTCCCGCTCTTGCTGCACCCGCTCACTCCCCCCACAGGCAATGAACCGAAACTCCCTGCCAGAAAATTCCTCCAAAGCCTCTTTTATATGATACCGGGATTCCACCACGACCTGCTCCCCAACGAGCCGTAGCGCCACCACATTATTAGCCGTATGCTCTATAACGGGTGGGTATACCACACACTCGGTTTCACTTGCAAAGGTAAAGATGGTATCCAGGTGCATAGAAGCGCGTTGTTTAGGTATGTCGATAGCTAAAACAGATTCGACTCCTCCAGTCAATAGGGGTTTTGCAGCCTGAAGCACCCCCGCAAAACTAGTCCTTTCACTAATCCCCATCAACACCAAACGGTCCGAAGCGACCAGGATATCCCCACCTTCAATCGATTGTTCGGCAGGTAATCGAATAATGGAATGGCGCAATGACTCAAACAACGGATGAAAATGCACCAGTGTATCCATAAGAATGGATTCTCGTAATCGAGCCGGAGTAGCGGCGCGCGAGAGAATAATCTGATGTCCCACCACAGCGGCCAGATCTCTGGTAAAGAGCAGGTTCGGAATGGGATGCACCTGAATTTGAGCAAGTTTTTCGTGGGAGATGCTGGCCGATCCCTCTATGGCCCACCGCAGTAATTCATCTGGGGCTAAGTGCAACAGATCCTGTTTCAACAAGGCCAGTGGTTGCGAAGAAAAGGCTCGTATAAGCTCTTCTACAAAGTATTCCTGAGCTTCGGATTGTTGAAAACACTCCAACAAAACCGAACGAATTTCATATACAGTAGACGAGGGCCCCATTATTTTTCGAAACACTTCCAGCATATCCAAATGCTCGGCGCGGGCATCTTCTTCAAAAATAATATCGTCGAATAGTAACTCGGATTTCAATCCGGGGCGTACCAACGACATTTCTGGACCAGGAGTGTGTACTAAAACACTTTTTAATCGAGCGACTTCTGAAGAAACGTTGATAGCCATAGCTTGGTTAGTTATATGCATAACAAAGGTTACTCAAATATAGTGGTTACTCTTGCCATTATTAAGCGGAATTGATGACCTTCTTTTAGTATTTTTAGCCCATGTCTACACGTTCCGAAATAGAATCGCTCATGTTTTTGATGGAGGATCCCGATCCTTTTGTGCAGGAACAGGTGCATCTTCGTTTCCAAGAACTCGGAGAGCAAGCCGTTCCGCTGCTAGATCAGATTCGGGTAGAATCCAAGGACAAGGATGAAAAAAAACGAATTAAAGACGTCCTTCATCAACTCACTTTTGAAACCCTAAAAGAGGAGTTTGCAGAGCTATTATCCGAGGGTATTCAAAACCGAAGCCAATTGGAAAAGGCGGTGTTGTTACTTGCAAGGTTTGGGAACCCAACTCTTCGGACCAGTGAATACGTAAAAACCTTGGACCATTTTGCCGATATGATTCGCCCAAGTCTGCGTTATAAGCGTAATGAACGTGATAAAATGCAGATTTTGATGAAATTCATTTTTGAGGATTTGAATTTTAAAGGGGACAACAAAAATTATCATGATCCAGCCAATGGCTTTTTAGATCAGGTGATTGATCGCCGAAAAGGTTTACCCATTGCCTTGAGTTTGGTGGCCATGTTTATTGCCAGAAGGCTGCAACTACCCGTATTTGGGGTTAATATGCCGATCCATTTTATGCTCACATTTGTAGGGGCACAAGAAGAGCAGCTCATCGATCCCTATGATCAAGGAGCAGAAGTCAGTTATGATCAATGCTA
The DNA here is from genome assembly GCA_937125285.1 of uncultured Balneolaceae bacterium. Classification (GTDB taxonomy): domain Bacteria; phylum Bacteroidota; class Rhodothermia; order Balneolales; family Balneolaceae; genus UBA1275. The sequence goes on from CAKZLH010000038.1 coordinate 1,882, forward strand.
TTTCTTTCTCAAAAAAAACAATGTGACTCCGCGACCAGAGCATTTCAAAATGGCAGCGGACATAGACATCCTCACCCGATGTATTCGGAATTTGATGCATAGCTACGAGCGCAGTGAAGATGCTCATCGGGTCGAGGATTTAAAAAATTTATTGGCTTTGGTGGAACAATCAACGGCTTCTTAGTTGTGAAACAAAATGAAATCGGTTGAAAAAGGTCGTATTTTACCAGCCTAGATAAATTTTACCAATATGAGCTCAACGGCTACCGCCGATTCAACCATACAGTCAGAGGCCTTAAAACGAAGGACCTTTGCCATTATATCTCACCCGGATGCGGGGAAGACCACCTTAACCGAAAAGTTACTCCTATATGGGGGAGCGATACACGAGGCAGGATCGGTACGTGCTAGGAAAGCTTCACATCATGCGGCTTCGGATTGGATGGCCATAGAAAAAGAACGAGGGATTTCGGTTACTTCCTCGGTAATGCGATTCGAAAAAGATGGCATAAAATATAATCTATTGGACACCCCTGGCCACAAAGACTTTTCGGAAGACACCTTACGGACCTTGGTGGCCGCCGATTCTGGACTTATGGTTATTGACGTTGCCAAAGGGGTGGAAGAGCAAACAGAAAAACTATTTGAAGTTTGTAAGCTTAGAGAAGTACCCGTAATCACCTTTGTGAATAAATGTGATCGCCCAGGGATGGAGCCCCTTGAGGTACTAAGCAACATAGAGCAAAAATTGGGTATTGAAGCTGTTCCGGCCAGTTGGCCTATGGGCTATGGTCAAAAATTTCAGGGCATTTATGATGTGCAGGCTAAAAAAGTGCACATCTATGAAAAAGCCGATCATGGGGCTAAAAAAGCGATCACTCAAGAATTAGACCCAGAAGATGCCCTAGCCCAAAGTAATTTATCGGATTTAGAAAAAGACGGGTTCCGAGAAGAACTCATGCTCATTGATGATATGTACGACAGCATGGATCCAGAGCTGTATAATACAGGAAAGATTACCCCGGTATTCTTTGGAAGTGCTTTGAATAATTTTGGTTTAGATGTATTCCTTCACTACTTCCATCAACTAGCCCCTTCGCCACAAGGATACGAACAGGCGGAAGGAGGAATCAGGGTGCTAGGAGACACCTTTTCTGGGTTTATTTTTAAAATGCAGGCCAATATGAATCCAGGCCACCGAGATTGCGCCGCATTTATTCGTGTAGCCTCGGGTAAGTTTGAACGAGGCCAAGAAGTGGTGGTTGCCCATACGGGTAAGAAATTAAAAATGGC
>CAKZLH010000039.1 GCA_937125285.1 uncultured Balneolaceae bacterium
GAGGACCTAACCCCTGAACCCATTAGCTTCCCAAAGGTTAGCAAGCATCCCGAGTACACTCGGCCTCGTTTGGACTCTATGCGCTGGGTGCCTGCCCGATTTGGAGAGAATCCGACCGACGACGAGCGCAGCTAGCCTAGCTGAGATTTGTTGGCGATTTTCGGACGATTTTGTATCATTTTATTACTCACCAAGTACTCATTGCCATCATGTTTAACCAACTCTATTGCCCATGTCTATTTGGAAGTATCTCCCCTCGTATTCCATTCCCCTCGCCGCGGCGGCTGGGATGGGAATCGGGTACATGCGAGTCATTAGTGAGGGGAATTGTTGGGTATAAAAAAAGGCCGATAGGGACTACCCACCGGCCTTCAAAATGTGATCAAGAGTTAATGAAATACTTTGATATTATTTCATCAACAACATTTTCTTTGTCTGAGTAAAATTAGGTGTCGTAATCTTGTACAGATATACCCCACTCGACAGGTCACTCGCTTTAAAGCTTAATTGGTGATATCCAGCGTTCATAAAGCCATCCGTTAATACGGCAACTTGCTGACCAAGGCTATTATACACTTCAACCCGAACAACAGAAGCTTCCGGTAAAGCAAATTTTATCTGAGTGCTTGGGTTAAATGGATTTGGATAGTTCTGGAATAGTTCATACTTCATCGGCATATCGGTAAGCGTTTCATTAGAAACACTAGAGGTGCCGGTCGTGAACTCACGAACGTCACTCCATTCGCCCTCTTTGGTTGGGTTAATACCACGTACTCTCCAGTAATAGGCACCATCAATTGCTTCAAGAGCATTATTTAGCTCAAGTAATTCGGTTCCTTCCACCTCAATAGTAAGGGGTTGATCGAACGCTGAAGTACTTGAGATTTGTAATTCATAGGAAGTAGCATATTTGATAGGGTTCCAACCGAAACCAGGAGTACTTCCAATATTTTGGGCGTTCTGAGAAGGATAATTCAGGTCTACTTGAACCATAGGATTCGTACGCATACCGTTGCTGTGCTCGAAGGGACTAATATCAGGAGAAGAACTAATGGGTTCTGGTATTCGTGTCATACCCATAGCAATTTCCATATTCAGATCCACTTCCCAACCGTTTCCGAAAATGATGGAATTTTCACTGACTTTGGTATGAACACCAAAACGACTTTCTGTAATGAAGCCGGTTTCGTCTTCGAAGGGCTCATGAGAAGTCTGGATCATTGGATCTTCCGTGTAGATATTCGCACCTGGTTCTACTACTTTGTTGCGGCCAAGGCCATAATTTTCCACAATGTTGTGGTCAAAATTAGGTAATCCAAAGTCTTCCAATAATATGGATGCCCCCCTTTTAGCCTCATTGCCCCAAACAACATTATTGTAAATATCGGCATAACTACGATGTAGGGTGATTCCTGCACCGTTTTCATAACTCATATTGTCAATTACATAGTTATAGGCGAAGAGTACATCGGCATCGAATATTCTGACTCCACCAAGTTCGCAGCAATTGTTGTCTCGCTCGGATACCCCATTATCGAAAAGGACATTTCCAGCAATCATCCAACGACCTTCCCATACGGTTAGACCCATTCTATTTTTAGTAATCACATTACCATAAAATGCTCCAACAGGGTCGGCTTCACTGGCACCATCGATTCGACCTCCTAATCCCACGCCATTTTTGAAGCCAGTAATAAGGTTGTTGCTTATGACAGATGGTGTATGCACGTAGACTTCTACACCATAACTAGGCATGTTGTCACAGTTTTCGCTTTCATTTACAATGCTGAAGCCATTAATCACAAGAGCACCCGTTTCAAAAGCTCTAATACCATTACAATTCATGGCTAATAAACGGGTAGTCATTACCGCTTCTTGATTGTCAACGGTTTCATCATAGGTGGAGGTTAGAACGATGGATTTATTTGTGATTTCTAATCCGCCTTCTAAATCATAATCACCAGGATGAACAAGGACGGTATCACCAGGGCCCGCATAATCAACGATAAAACCAAGTGGATCTCCATCCACGACTTCTAAAATGTAACCGCCTGTATCAAGTCCTTCCACTGAAACAGCCTGCGTAGTAGAACCTACAACAGCGGCATTACCTGCTTCATCAAAAAGTTGGTTGTTTTCTGAGATGCGAACCTGAAGGTCTCCTGAAATTGGACCATTAGGGGTACGTAATGAAATAACCCAGTTTTGAGACGGTTCATAACAGGTTGGACATGGTGAAAATACATTTATAATGTTGCGAATTTGTACCACATTAGGATCCGCAGGTTCTCCATTTAAAAGAATCTCTAAATCACTTGCCTGTGGTGCTCTTGGTTGAACATTACCATATCCATCATCGGTTGGTCGAGATACTCGTTCCGTAAAGTCTAAGACAAACGCTAGGCTGTCCATCTCAGAGGCATAAAAGGATGCTAATTCTGGGCCGGCTAAATCAACTCGGCTCAAATACATTTGATAATATCTAGATTGTCCATCTCTCCACTCATCTTTCCAAGTAGATCCAGTAAGTATGGCAGAGCCATCATAATTGGTGTGAAGCATTCCAACGACACGATTTTCTCTCCAGTTTTGATCATACTCGGCATTGGGATGAGCATATTGCGATTTTAGAAAATCAAATTCATTTGTTTCGTTGTTGAATTTATATACTTCAATGGAGCTATTGCTAACGGCTCGGAACATAAATTCCCCATTACCACTAATGGCCTCGGCATAGACGCCCATTTCGGTGTTACCATCTGTCATAAAGATGGTATTGAGGTTTATTGGTAAAGGACCATCATAAGTTGACCCATCACCCGGGGTTGTAGATGATGCAAAGGCATCCATGGCTAGTCCAATTGGAAAGACTTTTCTACCATTTGGTCCCACAAAAGTTATTTCACTTAGATCATCAGAAACATCAATATTAATCACATCTCTTAGTTGATTTACTATTCCTTCGTTAAGAGATGTGAGCCATTGATCGTTTTCGGCATCATAACTACTGGTGACCAATCGTAATTCGATAGCGTCACCCATATTTTCAAGGTAAACAATCACGTACCGAGTCCCATCAAAATTGGTATAGTGTTTAGCCCGGTGAAACATACGATTACCAGGTTGATTCCACTCTGGGCCAGGTATCGTTGCATCGTATGCAGGAATGGTATCGATAGCGGTTAATGTATAATTGTATCGCCAGTCATTGACAAGAGTTTTTTCAATACTAAAAACATGGCCATCGAGTATCAATTTGGTTCCGTCACCACTTATGGCACCACCATTTTGACGATTTCTGATGTCGGTAGGTATTAATTGGTCAATATTGGTTTGTTGGTATTCAAGACCAAACTCATTTTGGCTGTTATAGGTAAGAAAGTAGAAGGCACCATTACTAGCATAAGCAACGATAGATCCATCATGAGTTTTACTAAGGTGCAAGGGTGAACCATTACAATCTTTTCCATAACCAGCACCAAACTGATCAAAGGGTGTAACTTTCATAAGTTGAAAATTACAATCTTCAGAATTGGTTACAAAAACACCATTACCAACATAGTCGGTTTCGTACCGAGAGCTAATATCTATAATGCTGTTTTGGGCATGCACATGATGACTTGATAAGACAAGCACCACAAGGGATAGTAGGGTTATTAGTTTTTTCATCAACCTCAATGTTATATTGTTGTAATTGAAGTCAGCTGAACATTATGCTTTGTTACTCGTGCATTTCGTGCAGAAAGCGCGTGAAGAGTACTAGATTTTATGACTCTGAATAGCTCGTATAACTGACTTGTTTGCAATAAGTAACAAAATATCTATAACCCATAAAAGAATATTAACATATAAAAATAAATATGATACGGTTTTATGCCTTATTAGTTTTTTTTGTGTTTTATTAAAAAACCTTCATTCATTATCAATAAACTTGTTTTGAGACGATAATTGAGTGGTTGAGAATCTAAGGTATTAACATAATGTGCATAATCTCTCCTAACTCAAAAAGGCCGATAGGTACTACCCACCGGCCTCTGAAAGCTAGTTAGCTATTTGTCAGTTAAGACATTCGTTTTTACTAGCAGCTATTTTACTAGCAACATTTTCTTGGTTTGACTGAAATCTGCCGTTGTAATCTTATACAAGTAGACTCCACTCGATAAACCTGCTGCATTGAATCGCACTGTATGTACTCCAGTGGATCGTTGCTCGTTTACCAAGGTATACACCAACTGACCTAAGGAGTTGAATACATCCAATCGCACATGTGCTGCTTCGGGCAACGAAAACTGAATAGAGGTACTCGGGTTGAAAGGGTTTGGGTAATTTTGGCTCAAGTCGAACTGCATAGGTAGTTGATTATCGAGCTCGGACGAGATTGGTTCAGCCCGAATAAATCGTGTAGTAGTGGACGGAGTTTCCAAATACTCACAGGCCGCAAGATCTACCATACTCACCATGCTTCCTTCTTCGGTCACAACACACTCGGCGTTATCACGGTTCATGATGGTGAGTCCTTGGACTTGAACTTCATACATACCTACTTCGAGGTCAAAGTAGAGGGTATCTCTCTGGCTGAAGACAACCGTATCGATGGCGATAACTGGGTTTTCAACATCAAAAGAATCCACAGCCACTTGAATGCGATTGGCGTTGGTAAATTCGTATCCGCCAAAGTAATTAGCATTACTTCGGAAGGAGATGGGTACTTGTTCCGTTGAAACCTCGGCATCCACATTAATAAATGGTGGTCTACCAAT
>CAKZLH010000040.1 GCA_937125285.1 uncultured Balneolaceae bacterium
GGTCAAGCAAGTAGCAGGAGACCTACTGCTCGATGCCGATGCTATTGGCATGCTGGACCAAACAATGCTTGCAAAGCGCCCAAAAAACCAGCGCCTCATCCTAAGTCCTCATTGGGGTGAATTTAAAACATTGTCCTCGAAAATAGGAGATGTAGCTGTTATAAAAGAGGGGCGAGATCCTGTAGGCAGCTTGGATAACCCGAGTGAGCGGTGGAGGGCCGATATGAGTCAACATCTAGCGACTCACTATGGGATTTGGATTGTGAGTAAAGGCAGACCGTCCATCGTTAGTACACCTGAAGGTTTTAGCTATTGGACCAGTTATGATACTCAGGCATTTAATAGAATGGGTTTTGGGGACGTACTTTCAGGATCCATTGCCGCAAAAGTTTTGGGCAGTAGCATGATAGATTTCGGACTAATTTCGGGGCTAACAGCACTTTGGGAAAAAGCCTACCCCACTGTTTCAACCGGTAAAACACTCACTCCAGACGATCTTATATAATAGGGTATTATGAGTATTGATTTTGTTCACATTATTCAAAGACACAAACATATCATTGGCATATTATATGCCTTATTCACCTCATCCATACTCATTGGCACCTTAATCCCTGGCTCTAGTCTTTCGGAATATGAGGTCTTTAGCTATGATAAGCTGATGCATTTATTGGCATTCATGGCGTGGACCTTAGGGACAGGGATTTGTTGGAGAGCCTACAATGATCAGCGAGCGCCGCTTAAGCTGTTGGTGGTTGCTCCTATATTATTTGGAATAGCCATTGAAGTACTTCAGGGTATTTTACCCACCAATAGAAGCCCCGAATGGATGGATGTGGTTTTCGATGCTATTGGAACCATCCTCGGCCTTTTGGTGTATTTGTTATTGTTACGCATAAAAGACAAAAAAGAAGGCCAAAATTTTGAACATTAGGCTTGCGACGTATGCAAAAAATTGCTTTCTTTTTGTTTCAAATTAAACTCAACATCGGCATTCATCATGACAACTGATAGAAAACAAGCAAAAGCCGACTTAAGACGTAGTTACAACATCTATTTGCAAGTAGGTCTTATAGTCGCTTTACTATCCGTAATTGGTCTGGTACGCATCAATTTATATAGTGAACCTCCTGCTCCACCTCCGATAGAAGAACAAGAGGAAGTGGTAATGGAAGAAGTAATTCAAACCAAGCAAATCGAAACTCCGCCACCTCCACCAAGACCACCGGTCCCCGTGGAAGTACCTAACGATGAAATCATTGAAGATGAAATCATCGATTTGGATGCCGAACTTGATTTGGATGGTCCTCTAGACTTGCCACCCCCTCCTCCTCCAAAGGAAGATGAACCCGAGGATGATTTCTTCGTAGTAGTAGAGCAAATGCCTCAACTACGTGGTGGTTTAGCAGCCCTACAACGAAAAGTTTCTTATCCTGAAATGGCCAGAAGAGCTGGAATTGAAGGACGAGTGACCGTACAGTTTATCGTAAACGAACAAGGCCGAGTAGAAAATCCACGAGTTATTCGAGGAATCGGTGGCGGTTGCGATGAAGAAGCATTAAAAGCAGTACAAAGCGCACGGTTTACTCCGGGAATGCAACGTGGACGTCCTGTACGGGTTCAGTACAGTTTACCTATTGTATTCAGACTACAAAATTGATTACTCATTGTTAGAGGTCTCCATTTCTGATGATAAGAAGCCCGTCTTTTGACGGGCTTTTTTTTTGAAAAGAATAGTGAACTAAGGTTCGACTTAACTAAGCACCATAGATCTTATTTGATCTTTAAATCTAAGTAATACATCTTTTAAATTATCAAATGCCACAGTAGATAGCGCAAAATCAAGTGGCACCCATTCAACCCGTGTAATACCCTCTTCTTCTTGTGCTAAAAATTCAATTTCTTCATTAATATGGGATTTGTCTTTGCTCAATTCTACATAAACAGGTAGTACCATACCATACCAAAAGGTCGTTTTGAAGTAATTCTTACCTTTTTGCTCATAGGTGTGTTCGGTACTGGTAATAAAATGAGTTAGAAGTAGGTTAGAAACCCCTATTTCTTCTTCTACTTCTCGAACCGCCGCTGCCGCTATTCCTTCGTGTTTTTCGACTTTTCCTTTAGGTATATCCCAAAGACCGTTTCGCTTGATTAATACCACTTCAATTTGGCGGCTTACTTCAGTAGAGTCCCCTTTATTGGGTACAGGAGACTCTCGAAATAATACACCCCCTGCCGCATTGATATTTTTAATCTTCGTCACTCTGGTGATCAGATGATTCACTCTGTTGATCAGATGATTCACTGGTCGAAGCATCTTTTTTTGCCTCATCGGCATAATTCAACCGTAAATTAGTGAGTGTTTGATCGAGGTAGCTTTTCAATTCGGCAGGTAAATTGCCCTTCGTATAATCAGAAAGAGCATTAAGGGTGTCTATGGCATACTTGGCTGAAGATAGATCCCGTTCAATAGTGTCTGTAGCGGGATTTTTGAGTTTTCCCAGGCCCATCATTCCAATTTGTTGATGCTGTTGTACAAGCATCATAAATAGAATCTGCTTTTGTTGATCTTCATTAAGGTTTTTCAAATCGTCCATAAGCTTGAAAGTGTTTTACTGCTAGTAATTCATATGCTTTTTTACAAAGATGCCAATGGGCGCATCTAAGTATTCGCTAATTTTTGAAGGTGTTTATACTGCTAAAATCAGCTCTACAAAATACGGATTTCATACTAAAAAAGAGATTTAAGTATGAATTCTAGAATGATTTCATTGCGTTAAGAGCCGTTAACTAATTTGATAAAAACTTAAATTCAAATAGTGATATAACTTCAGTATTTTTACAATAGCTGATTAAGTGATTAACAAACTTTTCAGCCATACTTCCAACTCATCACCAATCATTCTCATCATGCATCGCGTACATAATTTTAGCGCCGGACCCGCCATTCTTCCAGTAGAAGTGCTCCAAAAAGCTCAAGAACAGTTAGTTGATTATCAAAATAGTGGCTCCTCAATAATGGAAAAAAGTCATCGAGGAGCAGAATATGTAGAAGTGCATGAAGGAGCCATTGAGCAACTTAAACAAGTACTCGAACTCGGGGATGATTTTGAAGTCATGTTTTTACAAGGTGGTGCCAGCACTCAATTTCTAAGTGTTCCCTTTAATCTACTATCTGAAAACGAAACGGCTGATTATATAAATACTGGGGCTTGGTCGAAGAAAGCCATCAAAGAAGCGCAGGCATTTGGCCACGTTAATGTGGCTTTTGATGGTTCGAAAGAAAGCTTTACAAGAATTCCTAGACAAGACGAACTTCATTTGAATGCCGATGCAAAGTATGTTCATTTTACCTCTAACAATACAATCTTCGGCACTCAATTTGCGACAGAACCTCAAACCAATGGCGTTCCTTTGGTGTGTGATGCCTCATCGGATTTTTTGTCTAGACCTATCAATGTAAAAGATTATGGTATTATCTATGCTGGGGCGCAAAAAAATCTAGGCCCAGCCGGAGTTACTATTGTGATCATTCGGAAAGATATTTTATCCGGTATTTCAAAGACCAACATACCTACCATGTTAGACTACAGAAGTCATGCAGGTGCTATGTTTAACACTCCACCCGTATTTCCGGTGTATATGGTAAAATTGGTATTGGATTGGATACAAGAAAAGGGTGGAATCTCATACTTTGAGCAATTTAACCAAGAAAAAGCTGCTCTATTATATAATACAATAGATGATGATGATTTTTATCGCGGTACCGCTGAAATCAGTTCTCGATCTCTGATGAACGTCACATTCCGACTTGCCACTGAAGAATTGGAGCAGCGTTTCCTAAAGGAAGCGGCTTCTCATGACTTAATGGCTTTGAAAGGACATCGTAGCGTTGGGGGCATTCGAGCAAGTATATATAATGCATGCCCTATGGAAAGTGCAGAAGCTCTTGCTTCCTTTATGAAGGATTTTCGCTCTAAAAATGGATAGCCTTGTTCACTCTCACCAAATGGTGAGTATGTGATCGATAGTATTTGGTACAAAAAAGAGCATATAGAGTAGGCCCCAAAATGCCCCAGCTAAATGGGCTTCATGATTAATTTGTCCTTCGCGACGGCCAGCCCAAATACTGTAGATTACAAACATCACCCCAAAAACTACAGCGGGTATTCCGATGGGGATAAACATCAGATAAAGTGGAGTAAATGGGAACAGTACTATAAATGCAAAGAGTACACTTTCAACAGCTCCTGATGCTCCAATAGTAGCATAGTTGGGATTATTTTTATGTTTGTATAAGGAAGGAAGCGAAGAAAATAGAAGTCCACTGCTATATAACATGAAAAAATGAACTTCTCCTATACTCCGCTCTAAGACCGGGCCAAAAAATAGGAGCGTTATCATGTTAAATAGCAGATGTGTCCAGCCTCCATGTAAAAAACCCGAACTTAGTAATTCATACCAGCTACCTTGACGGACCATACGATAGGGAATGAGCATGCCCTTTTGCATGAGATGCGGATTTTGTTGCACCAATAAGAATACAACCACATTTAAAGCAATAATTACATAACTAATCATTGAAACCTTCCAGAAATTACTCTTCGCCTTGCGATGTAATGCATCAGTGTCATTATCTATACCATTATCATCGTTTATCCTAAACAATACGACCTAATATAACTAGCTTTATTTGTCGGTGTTGTGGAATTATTAAAAACAATGGTAAATTTATAGTTGTATGTACGACGGTAAGTGTCGTTAGGAATAAACGTATGGCCGAAGTAGCTCAGTGGTAGAGCAACGCTCTCGTAAAGCGTAGGTCGTGGGTTCAAATCCCATCTTCGGCTCTTCATAACCTCCAGTATACGATCTGCTATGATCTCCTCTTCAAAAAAGTTTTATACCCTATTCACCATCCTCTTCATGTCTGTTTTCTTATCGAGTTGCGGAGTCGTGCGTGAAAGTTCACAAGCCCAAAAAAGTCCTTTAAGACCTTCATCCACACCTGTATTGGATTCTGATGGCTCAAATGCCAGTGAAGGCCAAGATCTTGCCTCCTTAGTTTTTGGTGAAGATCTCTCAGGGTCTCAAGATTCAGAGAAAACCACTCCTCTTCCCGCGGAAGAAGACGATTCTTCACCTTTTACCTCACCATCCAATGCAGCTCAAAATACGAGTCCCCTTCAAACCGAAAAGAATGAGGATTACTCCGTTCCAAGTATCATCACAGAAAATCTACCTGATGGAGTAGCATTTATTCAAACAGGAATTGCTAGTTGGTATGGTCCCGATTTTCATGGCCGAAATACTGCGAATGGAGAGGTTTATGATATGGATGCGCAAACAGCCGCTCATAAATCACTACCCTTCGACACTCAGGTTATTGTAGAAAATCAATCGAATGGAAAACGCATTCAGCTTCGAATTAATGATAGAGGCCCCTACGCAAAAGATAGAGTGATTGATTTATCAAGAGCAGGTGCCGAGGCTATTGATATGATTGGTCCAGGCACAGCCCCTGTAAAAATTTATGTACTTGATGACGGATCGGGCAATGTTTTCCCAACCAAACCACATTATACCGTACAACTTGGTTCTTATGATAATCGCCCAGCAGCTGAAAAGAAGGCGGCCGAAATTAGAAGTAGTTATGTAGCCGAGGTTATGGTCAATGGGGTTCGCTATTATCGAGTGTATTTTGGCGATTTTGAGAATCCAGCCATTGCTATCGAGGCCATGAATCGGCTAAAAGGTCTCGGGCATGAGGGTTTTATTAAACAAATTAATAAATAAGTAGATTTGGGATTGATTTCCTAAGACTTTGGGTTACATAGATATCTACTAATTTTAATTTTCTTTAATTCATGTAGACATAATTCTGTTACATGAATTTCCTTTCCAATCAATCATGAAAAAAAATATACTTGTTATTGGTAGCGGCTTTGGTGGATTAGGCGCCGCTTCTCGACTACTATCGGCGGGCCACGACGTTACTATACTGGAAAAACGAGATAAGCTTGGAGGGCGAGCATATGTCTATGAGCAAAATGGCTTTAAATTTGACGGAGGCCCAACCGTAATAACCGCCCCCTTCCTATTCGATGATATCTGGGAGGCGGCCGGAAAGAAACGAGAAGATTATGTAGAGTTTGTTCCCTGCGATCCCTTTTATCGAATTTTTGATCATACGGGTAAAAGTTTCGACTACAACAACGATCATGAATTTACTCTCAAAGAGATAGAAAAGTGGAATCCTGAAGACAAACAGGGTTACGAAGATTTCTTAGCTACCACCAAACCCATTTTTGATAAAGGCTTTACAGTGCTGGCAGACAAACCCTTTTTAAAGGTGAGTGATATGCTCAAGGTAGCCCCAGACTTAATCCGCCTACAATCTCATAAAAACGTTTATAAATACGTATCTCAGTTTATTAAAAACGATTTTTTACGCCAGTGTTTCTCATTTCACCCCTTACTTGTGGGTGGAAATCCTTTCGATACCACATCGATCTATGCCATGATACATTACTTAGAGAGAGAATGGGGGGTTCATTATGCCATGGGAGGTACGGGTTCGATTGTTAATGCTTTTGAAAAATTAATTACCGAACAAGGCGGGAAATTCCGACTGAGCACTGAAGTGGATGAAATTTTAGTTACCAATGGAAAAGCGACGGGAGTTCGGCTTGCCAATGGCGAGATTTTAGAGGCTGATACCGTAGTTTCAAACGCAGATGTGGCTTTTACCTATAAAAACATGATAAAGCCAACACATCGTAAAAAATATACCGATCGGAAAATAGCACGAACCAAGTATTCAATGTCATTATTCGTGATTTACTTTGGAACCAATCGACAATACAGAGATCAGGGATTAGCTCATCACAATATTATTTTGGGTCCACGGTATAAGGCATTGCTGGATGACATTTTTGATAACAAAATCGTGGCGGAAGATTTTTCACTGTATTTGCACATGCCAACCTTGACCGATCCGAGTATAGCACCCGATGGGCATGAAGGTTTTTATGTGTTATCACCTGTGCCGCACTTGGATAGTGGAACCGATTGGGAAACGTTTGGTCCTGTGTATAAAAAGGCAATCATGGATTTCTTAGAAGAAAATTATCTTCCAGACCTATCCAAGCACCTGGTGGCCGAACACTATATCGACCCCTTACACTTTCAGAATGAGTTGAACAGTTATAAAGGTTCCGCTTTCTCGGTTCAACCCATTCTAACGCAATCAGCTTGGTTCAGACCTCACAATAAATCCGAAGATGTGGATGATTTGTACTTTGTAGGAGCAGGAACGCACCCGGGAGCGGGACTCCCAGGCGTACTTTCCTCAAGCATCATTGCTCAGGATCTTATCGGACCCGCCTAAACTAGGAGTTTAAACTTTTTTGCAGATTGTCCCAATCTTGCAAAAAGCGCTCAAGTCCTGAATCGGTTAATGGATGCTTTAGTAAGCCAGTAATCACATTCAGCGGCATGGTTGCCACATCTGCACCTGCTTTTGCACATTCCAGCACATGCATAGGATGTCGGATACTAGCGGCTAATACTTCAGTGGCATATCCATAGTTTAGATAGATTTGAACAATATCTTCAATAAGAGTCATTCCATTGGTACTGATATCATCCAGTCTACCCAAGAAAGGAGATATATAGGTGGCACCCGCTTTAGCCGCGATGAGGGCCTGTGTGGCAGAAAAACATAAGGTACAATTGGTTTTAATCCCCTCTTCCGAGAAGGTTTTTATGGCTTTTATGCCATCTTTAATAAGGGGGATTTTAACGACTACATTATCGGCTATTTGCGCGATTGCACGCCCTTCAGCCACCATATCATCATAACTGGTTGAAACTACTTCGGCAGATACATCACCCTCAACGATATCACATATTTTTTTAATATGACCTTCGAAGTCTCGTACACCAATCTTTGCACAAAGACTTGGGTTCGTGGTTACACCATCCAAAACGCCTAGGTCATTAGCTTCTTGGATTTCTTCTAGATTGGCGGTATCGATAAAAAATTTCATTGGGTTGTATTGGTTGAAAGGTGAGGTTAAATGGCCAAAGTTTGACTTCATGTTTAAAATAGGAAATCAAATGTCTCAAATCTATCGATTTCAAGATTTTACGTTGCTTTTTTTTACAAGATTAGACTATTGCATAGTGAACTAATTCCCGAACTTTACGCGTTATGCTTTATATGTAAAATTCTTCTATTCAAACCGAAGAAAACTCAATTGATTTAAATTTATTATCGTGAAAAAACATCTGTTTCTCTTATTAATCCCTGCTTTATTCATCCTTCAATGCGGCGGGGGCGATGACTCTTCTCAGCGGCCAGACTTTAGTCGATTTGCGGGCTTCTCAGCCAATCGTGCAACCAGCGTGGAAACCATAACCGTGAGTCAAAGTACTATAGCCGATCAAGTACGTTCCTATGGCACGGTGAAGGCTCAAGACTTAGTCACCGTAGCTCCTCAAGTGTCTAACCGACTCACCAATATTTATGTAGATTTAGGCGATGAAGTTCGAGCTGGACAGTTGATGGCAAAGATTTACGATAAAACTTTTAGAGATCAATTAAACCAAGCAAAGGCTCAAGTCGAGCAAAGTAAAATTGCACTTCAGAGAGATAGCACTCAATATGACCGTCAATTACAGTTACTCGAAAAAGAATTAATAAGCGACAGTGAATATGAAATTGCATTGGCCACTTATCGCAATGCTATTGCACAATTAGAATCTGCAAAAGCATCCCTCACTCAAGCGCAAGAAAACTTTAACTTCACCGAAGTTCGCGCGCCCGTTAGCGGTGTAGTCGTAAGCCGAGCGCTGGAAGTAGGCGATTTAGCTCCTTCCGGTCAAACCCTATTTGAACTTGCGAGTAATAGCGGTTACGAGAGTCGTATTTTCTTACCTATACAGGATTGGAGAGCCGTCCTTATTGGTCAAACGGTTCAACTCCGTGTATCCAATGAATCTTCCGTATCGGCTCGGGGCGTGATTTCTCGTAAGAGTCCTCAATTAGATCCAACTACAGGACTTGGAGAGGTTGTCATCACTTTAACTGAAGTGGGCAATGCTATTTATCCGGGTGTGTTAGTTGAAAATCTGATCAATATTCAGACCAAAGAAAATGCCATTGTGATTCCAAGAAGTGCTCTGGTTGAAGTGGTTGAAACAGTGGTAAATCCCGAATCTAATACCATAGAACTCGAGCGAAGTTACTCCGTTTTTGTATCAAATGGTGATAGTGTTGCCGAACGACGCACCTTGGAGTTAGGTATAGAGCAAGGCGATAAAATTGAGGTTCTTTCGGGTCTAAGCAGTGGAGAAAACATCATTATTACTGGCCAACAAGGTCTCGAAGATGGGGGACGAATATCCGTAGCATCCGGTGCACTTTTTCAAACCTCTGAAGAAAATACTATTGAATCGGGCGATACCAACAATGAAGGTGGCAGTGCGGTTTCACGAACCAATAATCGATCAGCCGCATCGGGTAATGGAAATTCATTTGCCAATTTGACGGATGAGCAGCGTGAAAAATTACGCAATATGAGCCCAGAAGAGCGAAGAGCCTATTTTCAACAACTTCGTCAAGCAGGAAGCGACTCAAGCGCTAGTGCGAATAACTCTTCAAACCGGTAATTTACATGGGTGCGTTATCTAAATTAGCCGTTGAACGGCCTATAACCTTACTCATGACCACCCTCATTTTTGTGGGTTTTGGTATTTATGGGTTACAGAATCTACGTTTGAACCTCTACCCCGATGTTTCATTCCCAACCATAACGGTGTATACCAGTTATGAAGGGGTTGCTCCAGAAGACATTGAAACCTTAGTTACACGACCTATTGAAGAATCGGTGGGTAGTATAAGTGGAATTCGTCGCATACGCTCACTTTCGAGTCAAGGCGCATCGGTAGTGAAATTGAATTTCAATTGGGGAACCGACTTATATGAAGCAGAAAATGATGTGCGCAAGCAGCTAGGATTTGTCGAACGCTCCATTCCTGACGATGCCGAATCACCCTTGGTATTTTCATATGATCCTAACCAAGAACCCATCGTCGTTCTTACACTAACGAGTAACGCTCGAAGTCCTAGAGATCTTCGCACCTATGCCAACCAAATTTTAGAGCAACGGATTGAGAGGGTAAATGGTATTGCATCCGTAGAAACCTCAGGTGGACTGGAACGACAGATTAATGTAACCATCGACAACGAAAAAATGCGGCTATATGACATTACTATTGCTGAAATAGCCGCTAAATTGAGCCAAGAAAATATTCAGGTTCCCGCAGGACAATTATCGGAAGGCAATACCATCTATAGCCTCCGAACCATTGGAGAATTTAAAAATATCGACCAAATTCGTAATACCATTGTTACCGTTCGTGATGGTCAAGCACTTCTGCTTAAGGATGTTGCGGTAGTCGATGATGGTATCGCCCAGCCCATTGGAAATGTACACATTGATGGTGAAGACGGGGTAATCCTAAATGTCTATCGCCAAAGCGATGCCAATGTGGTATCTGCCGCTAATGATGTCATTGAAAGCCTAGATGACATTAAAAGAAGCCTTCCCAATGATGTTCAAATAAAGGTGTTAACCAATAAGGCAGAATTCATTGAGCAGTCTATCCAAAACCTACTGCTCACAGGGATTCAAGCGGTAATCCTTGTAGTGCTTATCCTCCTCGCATTCCTTAGAAGTGGACGATCGGCCCTAATTATCGCCATTTCAATTCCGGTGTCTATCATAACCACGTTTATGGTTATGGACTTCGCCGATCTTAGCTTGAACATCATTTCACTATCCGGACTTACATTGGCCGTCGGGATGGTCGTCGATGATGCCGTGGTAGTACTGGAAAATATTTTCCGATTCCGTGAAGACGGAGCCGACAAAAAGACAGCCAGTATTATGGGGGCCCGAGAAGTTGCCGTACCCGTGGTGATCTCGACCTTAACCACCTTAGTAGTATTCCTGCCTATTCTGTTTGTGCCTGGGATTGCCGGGTTTTTATTCCGTGATTTGGCTCTCACCATTTCCTTCTCTTTATCGGTTTCTTCTTTAGTTGCGCTCACTCTGATTCCAATGATGAGCTCCATTTTCTTTAATGAAGGCAAAACTACCTTCGAGGCCAAGAACAAGGTTGCTGTAGTACTTTCGAATTTCCTGGAGGCCATCGAAGAACGTTATCGTTATGCTCTAACAAAAGTTGTTCAAAACAGCGGTTGGGTGGTAACTGCCGCCCTGATACTATTTGTAGGAACACTTCCCATTTTTTACCAGCTAGGCGGTGAATTCTTTCCTCGGGTCGATGAAAATGCATTCACTCTAGAAGTGCAGCGTGAACCTGGTGTTAATCTGTTTGAATTAGAGCGATCCATTCGACAAGTGGAAGGTATTATTCAACAAGAAGTTCCCGAAGCTCGACTTGTGGTAGCCGATTATGGAGACAAAGAAGGAGTTGAAGGAGCCGATAATCCTGGTGGATATAGAGGAACTATTCGGGTTGAATTGGTATCTCAAAAAGAACGCAATAGAGGACAGTTCGAAATTACCCAGAGTCTACTTTCTTCACTTGAACAAGTTCCTGGCATCCAAGTCAAAGAACTGATTATCGATCCACTAAGTCCCGATGGGGAAAACGGCCTCATGGTTCAGATTTATGGCTATGATCCAGAAATAAAGAAAGAACTTACCGAAGGGGTGAAAGAAAGACTGTCCAGCATCAACGGTGTGGTGAATCTCTTTTCAAGCTCCGATCAAGGCCGACCTGAATTACGATTAATCATGGATCGAGAACGCATTTCTCGAGTCGGAATGAATACCAACCAGGTTGCCTCTGCGGTAAGCGATGCGGTTAAGGGCAATATTGCAACTAGCTTTGTAGATCAAGGGGTAGAATTTGAAGTACTTGTTGAACTCGATCCTAAGGATAAATCCGAAACCCTAGATTTATCTAACATTCAAATTCAAACACCAAGTTCTGGATGGATGCCGCTTAAAAATTTAGCCAGGCTTGAGCGATACACCGGCCCAACCAATGTGCTTAGAATCAATCAGGAGCGCGTGACCGAAATTACAGCGGAGTTAGCCGGAACCGATTTGAAAGCAGCATCTGACCAAGCAAGAATTCTACTCGAACAGGTTGATTGGCCCGATGGATACCGTTTCGAAATTGCCGGTACCGCCGAAGAACAGGCCGAGTCTTTTGGCTTTCTACTCTTAGCTTTTGCCGTGGCTGGTGTACTGACCTACATGGTGATGGCTTCTCAATTTGAAAGCTTAGTCGAACCTTTTATCATTATTTTTACCATCCCACTCGCCCTAACAGGGGTATTATTAATGCTATGGGCTACAAATACCTCTATTAGTGTAACCTCAATGGTTGGGTTGATATTGCTTACGGGTATAGTGGTAAACAATGGAATTGTAATGATTGACTATATCAAGATACTTCAAGCAAGAGGTATTGAACGAAGCCAAGCCATTGTAACAGGTGCGGTTCGCCGTTTGCGCCCCATCTTAATGACGGCTTTTACTACGATCTTATCCATGGTACCCCTTGCCTTAGAAATTGGTTCGGGTTCCGAAACATGGAGTCCTATGGCTCGAACGGTAATTGGTGGACTAACCATGTCTACTTTACTCATGCTTTTTGTAGTTCCCTGTCTCTACCTGATCATTAATAGTAGCGTAGAGCGAATGGGCTTTGATGCCGTTCATAAACTTGATCCATTAGCCCAAGAAAATGAAACATCGAAGGTGGTATCAACTTCTTAACTGAATGAAAATTGATATGATTAAAAAGGTACTTTAAAGAGGACAACATGAAACAATTTAGTGTAGCGGGTTCCATTTTACGAAGACCAATCACGGTTATCATGATAACTCTAATCATGACTGCCTTCGGTATATTCTCTCTGCAAAATTTGAGAGTTACTCTATTTCCATCCATCAACATTCCAGTGCTTGCCATCTCCACGGGTTATCAAAATGTATCTCCAGAAGATGTAAACAGAATATTGGTCAATCCTATTGAAGGAGCGGTATCAGCAATTGAGGGAATAGAAAGTTTGGAAGCGCGTGTAAGCCGTGGTAGTGCCTTCATAATTTTGAGACTGAAGGACGGAACCGATATCAGAAAAACTGAACTCAAAGTACGCGAAGCCTTGGATAATGTCCGAAATGAACTTCCACGACAAGCCCGAGAGCCGGTGATTTTTCAGTTCGATCCTGAGAATAGACCCATTATGAAACTCAGTATTGATGCCAGCAATCGAGGTTTAGACGAACTGAGAAACCTCGGTGTTGAATTGGTTGAACCTCGCCTTGAACGAATAGACGGACTTGCCTCGGCCGAAACCCAGGGTGGTTTGGAGCGGCGTATCTATGTGGATGTTTCACCTATGTCTCTAGCGCAATACAACTTGTCACCATCCGACATAGAACGAGCCCTGAGTAGTAACAATGCCCAACTTCCTATTGGTAATGTAATTTCCGACAGAATTAGTTATTCGGTGCGAGCACAATCTACCTATGAATCTGTTGATCAAATTGCCAATACCATCGTTCAAATATCTGAAAATGATGTTCCTATACGAGTTAAAGATGTAGCCGAAGTAAGTGATGGTTTTACCGACGTAACCAGTCTCGTAACTGTCAATGGCAGGAACAGTGTATCGGTAGATATTCAAAAAAGCTCTGATGCAAACACCTTAGATGTGGTCAATGCCGTCAAAGCTGCCATTCCTGATTTGAATGAAATCATGCCTCCTGGTGTCAACATCCAGATTCTTTCAGATGAAGGACGAAACATCGAAGATTCCATCAATAACCTTTCCCAATCAGCGACCAGCGCACTCATTGTGGTTATTGCCGTGATCCTTATTTTTATGGGTGGATGGAGAATCTCATTGGTAGTAGCAACATCCATCCCGGTTTCTATAGCTGCTAGTTTCGCTGCAATGTATTTCGCTGATCTCACTCTGAATATTCTTACTATTTCGGCTCTAGCTTTGGCTATTGGTCTTCTTGTAGACAACTCAATTGTAGTTACCGAAAGCATTGCTCGTAAACTCGAAGAAGGCATGAGTAAATTTGATGCGGCACTGAAAGGCACAAATGAGGTTATCGGAGCACTGCTCGGTTCCACCCTGACTACACTAGGGGTATTCATTCCAATCATTATGCTCAGCGGTGTGCAGGCTAGCTTCTTTAGAGAATTCGCATTCACCATCTGTTTTGCGATCGGTTTTTCTTTTTTATCCTCAATTATTCTTGTTCCTGTCATCTCACTACTAACACTAGATGGCAAACAATTCAACCGGAATAATCTAGCATTTCGTGGAATTAGCCTATTAGAAAAGCGCTACACAACTATTTTACGCTGGATGCTACAACACAAATGGGTAGCGGTAGTATCGATGGTTAGCATTATTACAGCTACTGGCTATCTATATGGTACCATCAATAAAGAGGGTTTTCCGGAGACAGATTCTGGGGAAATCGATATAGACATTACTCTCCCCGAAGGAAGTAAGCTTGTGCGAACCATGGAGGTATTGGAAGCCTTTAATGCCAAACTAGCCGACATGCCTGAGGTTCAAACGCGTATTGCTTCCATAGGGCGATCTCGTTGGACAGAACAGACCAACCGAGGTGAAATTAGCGTAGTCTTGGTACCAGAAAGTGATAGAGAAATTAGCACCAATGACTTTTCATTAAAATTGAGGCGAGAATTAGTAGCCGCTGGCACTGATGTTCGAATTCGGGTCGAAGGCGGCGGATTGAACTTTGGGCGTGGTTTTAGTTTTGGTGGTGGTGCGATTCGTCTGAGCTTGATTGGACCAGAAATAGATCAACTCGTATCTATTTCTAATAACATTGAAAAAAACTTACTCGCAGATCCCAACATTATTTCCGTTGATAATGGTCGAACAGATCCAACGCCTGAATTGCATTTTTATGTAGATCGTGAGCGGGTTGGCCGACTAGGTACAAGTCTCAATACCATCGCATCGAATTTGAGAACTCAAACCCTAGGTAATCAAGCTGGATTTTATATCGATGAAGGTCGAGAAATACCTATTGAGGTACGCTCTCGACGAGAAGCCCTTAAGAACCGCGATGACTTATTTGATGTTGAGGTGTTTCAGGTCGGTGATCAAAGAGTACCCATTGTTGCCGTTGGTGAGTTCGTACCTACCGAAGGGGTGGATTCCTTCCAGCGTAGAGACAGGGAAACCGTACTAGATGTAAACATCCGGGTAGATGGTGATGCAAATGAGTATAGAGAAAAAATAATCTCTTTTATTCAATCTGAAATCGTACTACCAGAAGGGTATCGCTACGAATTCACTGGAAGTACTGCTGAATCCGCAGCTGGTTTTCAACAATTTTTCTATGCATTGATAGCAGCTGTACTTTTGATGTATATGATAATGGCATCCCTATTTGAAAATTTCCGAGATCCTTTTGTAATCTGGCTTTGCATTTTTATGGCAGCCTTTGGAGCTTTAGCATTCTTAGTACTTTTAGGAGACCCTCTTTCAACTACCGCACAAATAGGAATGTTTATGTTGGTAGGAATTATCGTGAATAATGGCATTGTATTAGTAGATTATATTCATCTAAATACCAAAGGAATCGCTTTTGATCCTACGCGAGGTTCAGAGTACATGAACCAAGTGGTTGAAGCATGTAGACGACGAATGCGCCCCATTTTATTAACAGCGATAACCACCATTTGTTCTATGATTCCACTTTCTTTGGAATTAGGTTCAGGAGCTGAAATTTGGTCTCCCCTAGCAAAAGCAGTCATTGGTGGATTGATGTTCGGCGCTATTTTAACTCTCTTTATTACCCCTGCGATATCAGTAGGATTTAACCAGAGTATTAATTGGATTAAGCAACTTCGTAGCCGATAATTCGTATTAAGAGTAGTATGTAATTACAGATTGTTTGTGGTTTTAATTAGACAATCGCTAGTAGTTTTTATATAATAAAAAGAAAAGGAGTAGTCATGAGTAAAACAGAAAGTTTTCTAACAGGATTAATAACAGGTGCCCTTGCAGGCTCTATCATTGCTTTATTATATGCTCCAGATACGGGTTCAAATACACGGAAAAAATTGAGCTATCAGGTAAGCCACTACAGAGACGAACTCATTGATCTCATAGGTGAATTACAGAAAGAGAAAGATAAGCTTATGTCTGAAGCCAAAGAAAAAGGGGAAAAAGTCGTATCGGAAGCAAAGAAAAAAGCGGATGATCTTATCAAGGAAGCCGAGCACCTTTTAGAAGCTATAGATCAAGCACCTAAAGCTTAAATGTTTTAGCATTAAAAAAGCCCCTTCTGATTTTTCAAAAGGGGCTTTAATTTTTTATAGCTTATGAAGTTAAGAGCTAACTTATTCTTCTCCAGCCATTGGCTCAGTATCTTCACCACTTAAGGCTTCAAATACTTTTGCGATTTCCTCTTCGCCTTCTTCCATGTCTTTGCGAGAACCAACAATAAGCTCATTGTACTCACGAAGACCCGTACCAGCAGGTACTTTATGACCCACCACCACATTTTCTTTAAGACCACGTAAATGATCACGTTTAGCCTCAATAGATGCTTGTGTTAGTACTTTTGTAGTTTCCTGGAAGGAAGCTGCAGATAACCAACTTTCAGTAGATAGGGCAGCTCGAGTAATACCTAATAGTATAGGTTTTGAAATTGCTGGTTTCGCTTCCAACACTTCCAACTCGGCTTTATCTTCTTTAATTAATTGGTTATTGATTTCGCGCACTTCACGACGATCTAAAATGGTACCTTTTTTGAGTTCGCTACCACCTGGGTTACGTACAACAAATTTACCAATGAGTTCGTCATTCTGTTGGTTAACCTCAAATCGGTCTACCTTATCACCTTCTAGGTACATAGTGTCACCTGGATCTGTGATTTCAACTTTCTGCATCATGGTGCTTACGATAACTTCGATATGCTTATCGTTTATTTTCACCCCTTGCAGACGATAGACTTCCTGAATCTCATTTACCAAGTACGATTGTACCGCATATGGTCCGAGGATATTTAGAATATCCTGAGCTGGGATTGTTCCATCAGATAATGCTTGACCCGCTTTTACAAAGTCATTGGATTGAACTAAGATATGTTTACTTAATGAAATGAGGTATTTCTTTTCATCCGTACCATCTTTAGAACGTACAATAACTTCCTGAGAACCACGCTTACGAGCACCCATCTCTACGATACCGTCAATTTCACTAACGGTTGCTGGATCGCTTGGAGAACGAGCTTCAAATAACTCGGTTACTCTTGGAAGACCAGCGGTGATATCTTTAGATTTACCGGTAGCTCTCGGAATTTTAGCAAGGACCTGACCCGCCGATACCTTTTCGCCATCCTCAACCACAATATGAGTATCCACAGGGAGAGTGCTTTCTCGAAGTCGATCGCTACCCCCTTTTACTACCAAAGTAGGTACTAAACTACGGTCCTTAGAATCAGTAATTACTTTTTCACGGTGTCCCGTCTGAGCATCGGTATCTTCGGTATAGGTTACGCTTTGTATGATATCTTTATAGGCCACTTTCCCATCAATTTCAGAGAAAATCAAGGCATTATATGGATCCCATTTACAGAGCTGAGCTCCTTTAGGCACCATGTCACCTTCTTCAACCATCATCTCACAACCGTAAGGTACGTTGTAGCTGATGAGAATTTTACCCTCATCATCAACGATTTTCAACTCACCTGCGCGGCTTAATACTACGTTGTGTTCTTCTTCACCATCGTTGTACTCTACCACTCGAATGTTTTCGAATTCTACCTTACCATCGAATTTCGCTTTATGCTGAGATTCTGCCTCTAAACGGGAAGCCGTACCCCCTACGTGGAAGGTACGAAGTGTTAACTGAGTACCTGGTTCACCGATAGATTGTGCTGCAATAACACCTACCGCTTCACCTTTCTCAACTACTGTGCCTCGTGCAAGATCTCGACCATAACATTTAGCACATACACCACGGCCTGTTTCACATGTAAGTACTGAACGTATCTCTACTTCTTCGATAGAGGTTTCCGCAATCTTCTTCGCAACGGTTTCATCTATCATTTGATTAGCTTCACAAATAAGCTCATCGCTGATAGGATCGTATACATCGTGCAGAGAGAATCGACCAATAATTCGATCTTCTAAACGCTCTATAATGTCTTCATTATCTTTCAATGCCTGCATTTTAATACCTCTTAAGGTACCACAGTCATCTTCTGTGATAATTACATCCTGAGAAACGTCCACTAATCTACGAGTAAGGTAACCCGCATCAGCCGTTTTAAGGGCAGTATCCGCAAGACCTTTACGCGCACCGTGAGTAGAAATAAAGTACTCGAGTACGGTAAGTCCCTCTTTGAATGAAGAAAGGATCGGATTTTCAATAACCTCATTACCCTGTTGCATAGAGCTCTTCTGAGGTTTGGCCATCAATCCACGCATACCGCCTAACTGACGAATCTGTTCTTTCGAACCCCTCGCACCTGAGTCGGCCATCATGAATACCGGGTTAAACCCTTCACGATCATCAGCTAAAGCTTGGAATAAGGTTTCCGATACACGGTTAGTGGTACTTGTCCATTTATCAATAACCTGATTGTATCGTTCATTATCCGTAATGAAACCCATTTCATAACGACCTTGTATGTCGGTCACTTCGTCTTTGGCCCCATTAATCAAATTGGCTTTTGCATCTGGAATAATGATATCCTCTAAGCTAAATGACAATCCACCAAGAGTAGCATTTTCATAACCGATTCTCTTCATGTTATCGAGGAACTCAGCAGCTTTTGCAGTACCTACTTTAGCATGAATGTCACCAATTAAAACACGAAGCTCTTTTTTGCCAAGCGTCTTGTTGATGAAGCCCATTTCGGCGGGTACTATTTCGTTGAAAAGCACTCGACCAGTAGATGTCTTTACTACTTCCGTTACTTCCTCACCAGCCTCATTCAGATAATTAACTCGAACATTAATTTTTGAATGAACATTGATTTGTCGTTGATCAAAAGCAATAATCACTTCCTGAGGAGATGAGAAGGTTTTGCCTTCACCTTTTTCACCACTACGTGGTTTTGTGAGGTAATACAAACCTAAAATCATATCCTGAGAAGGTACGGCAATCGGTCCACCACTCGCTGGGCTTAATATGTTATGAGAACCCAACATAAGAACAGAAGCTTCAAGTACCGCATCATGGCTTAATGGCAAGTGTACCGCCATTTGGTCACCATCAAAATCTGCGTTGAACGCCGTACATGCTAGAGGGTGTAATCGAATTGCTTTTTCTTCAATTAATACGGGCTGAAATGCCTGAATACCCAAACGGTGAAGGGTTGGAGCACGGTTAAGCATTACGGGATGTCCATCAATCACATTTTCAAGCACTTCCCAAACAACCGCATCTCTACGATCTACCACTTTTTTGGCACTCTTAACCGTCTTTACAAAGCCACGTTCTATGAGTCGTCGAATAATGAATGGTTTGTATAATTCTACTGCCATTTCTTTTGGTAGACCGCACTCATGCATTTTGAGTTCTGGACCTACAACAATTACCGAACGACCAGAATAATCTACCCGCTTACCCAATAGGTTTTGACGGAATCGGCCACTCTTACCCTTAAGCATATCACTCAAAGATTTCAATGGTCGATTGTTGTTCCGAACAGCATTTGATTTTCTGGAATTGTCGTACAGTGAATCAACTGCTTCCTGTAACATACGTTTTTCATTCCGCAAAATTACATCGGGAGCTTTGATATCAATCAAACGCTTAAGACGATTGTTACGAATAATTACACGTCTATATAAATCGTTTAGATCAGATGTAGCAAAACGACCACCTTCTAATGGAACCAATGGACGTAACTCAGGTGGGATTACAGGAATTACTCTTTGAACCATCCACTCAGGTCGGTTTTCAGTATGTTTGGCCGCTGCTCTAAAAGACTCAATAACTTGAAGCTGCTTCAATTTTTTCTTCTTTCTCATCTGAGAAG
This sequence comes from uncultured Balneolaceae bacterium, assembly GCA_937125285.1. Taxonomy (GTDB): domain Bacteria; phylum Bacteroidota; class Rhodothermia; order Balneolales; family Balneolaceae; genus UBA1275. The sequence goes on from CAKZLH010000040.1 coordinate 20,106, forward strand.
TTTCTTCACGAACCTCTTCTCTTAAATTGAAAGCCATTTCATCTAAATCTAGATCCGCTAACATCGCCTCAAGAGCTTCCGCACCTTCTTTTACAATGAAACGGTCCTCATCATCCTCATCCAGATCAAAATGTTCTTCTGGGAGCTGATCCATGATATCGTACTTCTCTTCTTCGGTAATAAAATCACCTTTAGAGTAACCGAGATCACGAGCTAAACCTGGATTGATAATTACAAATGTCTCGTAATAAACAATCTTATCTAGATTCTTTGATGATAGACCTAATAAGTAGGCAATCTTATTTGGTAACGATTTGAAGTACCAAATGTGAACAGTAGGAACTGTAAGAGTGATATGACCCATACGCTCTCTACGTACTGCTTTTCTGGTTACTTCAACCCCACAACGGTCACAGATAATCCCTTTGTAGCGAATACGCTTGTATTTACCACAATGGCATTCATAATCTTTAACTGGACCAAAGATTTTTTCACAGAACAAACCATCCATTTCTGGCTTGAATGTCCGGTAATTGATGGTCTCTGGGGTTAATACTTCTCCATGAGATCTGGAAAGTATGGTTTCTGCAGAAGCAAGGGATACTCCAATGCTATTAAAATCGTTGGTAACTGCTAATGTTTTAGTAATTGGCAAAATATTCTCCGTTTTATACTTAACAGTGTTTAATCTAGATGAATTTCAAGGCCTAACCCCATGAGCTCACGGAGTAATACCTTAAAGGATTCTGGTACATCGCCATCGGGTAGGTTTTCACCTTTTACGATAGCTTCATAGACTTTAGAACGTCCTTTCACATCATCACTCTTTACGGTGAGCATCTCTTTTAAGATACTTGAAGCTCCATAGGCATATAACGCCCAAACTTCCATCTCACCAAGTCTTTGACCCCCAAACTGAGCCTTACCACCCAACGGCTGTTGTGTAATAAGAGAGTATGGTCCAATAGAACGAGAGTGCATTTTGTCTTGCACCAAGTGATTCAACTTGATCATATAGATGTACCCAACGGTGGTCTGTTGAGAGAAAGGTTCTCCACTACGACCATCAAATAAGGTCACCCGTCCATCTTCAGGTAGTCCTGCTTCACGCAATTTACCTTTCACATCATCCATGGAGGCACCATCAAAAATTGGGGAAGCAAAAGTGGTCCCTAATTTTTTAGCCGCCCATCCTAGAATAGTTTCGTAAATCTGACCCAAGTTCATACGAGAAGGTACCCCAAGTGGATTTAAACAAATGTCCACAGGTGTACCGTCTTCCATAAATGGCATGTCTTCCACAGGTACAATCTTAGCAACTACACCTTTATTTCCGTGACGACCCGCCATTTTATCACCTACTTGAAGCTTTCGCTTCTTGGCCACATAAACTTTGGCTTTTTGAATAATTCCAGGAGGTAACTCATCGCCAACTTGAATGGCAAAGGTTCTTCTCTTTGCTTCACTATCAATTTCTCTTCTGAGTTCTCGATAGTTGTGGAAAAGCATTTTTACGTGCTTAACTAATTCTTTATCGGTTGCCCAATCAATATTCTCATTGATGTTGACCGGATCAATTTCTTCAAAAACAGATTTCTTGTATTTCTCACCCTTAGGAATGAGTTCTACACGACTGTAATCGTATACCCCTGGAGATGTTTTATCCCGAAGAAGAGCATACATTTTATCAGCCCATTGTTGATTCAATTCAGATAGCTTTTCAGCATATCGTTCATTTTCTAATTCAACTCGTTTCTTTTCTTCCTTACGAGAAATCAACTCATCACGCTTACGACTAAATAATCGAGTATCGATAACGGTACCTGACACGCCAGGAGGTGTTTTCAATGAAGCGTCTTTAACATCTCCCGCCTTATCCCCGAATATAGCGCGTAAAAGCTTCTCTTCTGGTGTAGGATCTGTTTCCCCTTTTGGAGTAATTTTACCCACTAAGATGTCGCCTGGATTGATTTTAGCACCAATACGAATCATCCCTTTTTCATCCAAATTACGAGTAGCTTCTTCACTAACGTTTGGAATTTCTCGAGTCAATTCTTCTTCACCTCGTTTGGTATCGCGCACTTGCTGCTCGAACTCAGTGATATGAATAGAGGTATAAATATCCTCTTGAACGATTCGCTCACTAATAACAATGGCATCCTCAAAGTTATAACCTCTCCAAGGCATAAAAGCTACGAGTAGGTTTCGACCAAGAGCTAATTCACCACCGTCTGTAGAACAACCATCCACAATGGCCTGATCTTTTTTCACACGATCGCCAATCTTAACAATTGGACGCTGATTGGTTGCCGTATCTTGGTTGGTACGTGTGAATTTCTCTAGATTGTAAGTTTTAATACCACCGTCGAAATAGCAATTTTGCTCCATTTCACTGCGGTCATATTTCACACGAATTTCTGTAGCACTTACGTATACTACTTCACCATCTGCTTCAGCAGTTATAATGGCTCTTGAATCTCTGGCCGCACGATGCTCTAGTCCAGTCCCAACTACAGGAGCTTCTGGGCGTAACAACGGCACCGCTTGACGTTGCATGTTTGAACCCATCAACGCACGGTTGGCATCATCATGCTCTATAAATGGAATAAGTGCGGCAGCCAACGAGGTAATTTGGTTGGTAGCAACATCCATGTATTCGATTTCGTCTACCCTCGCCTGAGTATAGTTCCCTTCACGCATGCGTGAGAAAACAGTTTCATTTACGAAGGTTCCACTGTCGCTGAGTTCCGCATTTGCCTGTGCAATTACCGTTTCATCTTCTTGCTCTGCCGCTAAGTATTCAACTTCTTTACTCACTTTACCGTCTTTTACCTTTCGGTATGGAGTTTCAATGAAACCAAAGTCATTTACTTTTGCGTGTACACAAAGTGAAGAGATAAGACCAATATTTGGACCTTCAGGAGTTTCAATCGGACATAAGCGACCATAGTGAGTGTAGTGAACATCACGAACCTCAAATCCAGCGCGCTCACGGGTTAGACCACCAGGTCCAAGAGCATTCATACGTCGTTTGTGAGTTAACTCGGCAAGAGGATTCGTTTGATCCATAAATTGCGAGAGCTGGTTGGTACCAAAGAACGTATTAATCACACTCGAAATCGTTCTAGCATTCACAAGATCTTGAGGAGTTAATTGCTCTGCATCTCGAGAGTTCATTCGCTCTTTAATAGTACGAGCCATTCGAGCAAGCCCAATGGCAAATTGTTGACCAAGCTGCTCACCCACCGTTCTGATGCGTCGGTTACTCAAGTGATCGATATCATCCACTTGAGATTTTAAATCTTTTAGCCTGATCACCTCTTTGATAATCGCTACAATATCTTCTTTGGTTAGATACTGTACTTTAGTGTCATCTAAGTGAAGTCGTTTATTTAATCGATATCTACCAACTTCGCCTAAATCATATTTTTTGTCTGAGAAGAAAAGACGCTCCAGAATAGCACGCGATGTCTCTGGGTCTGGCATCTCACCAGAGCGAATCTGTTGATATACTTCGCCAAGTGCCGAGTGCTCGTCATGAGTTGGATCTTTTCTGAGCGTGTTCATGATTACGGAACGCTCTGATTCTTCAGTAGTAATTTTCTGAATGAGTACCGATTTAACCTCAGCATCCTTCAATAGACCATAATCGTCCTCGGTGAGTTCATGATCTCGTTCTAAAACATTGATGCGTTTAATGGCTTCCGTTACTTCGCCCGTCTCATCATCAACAACTTCTTCTTTGACTTCTTGAGTAATATTCTCAGCTAGTCTGTGACCTACTAATTTCTTGTTGAAATCGGCTTTAGAACCAAATTTTACTGATTCCGATAAACCAAAAAGACTAAGTAATTCTTCGTCACCGGAATAACCCAATGAACGTAGTAAGGTAGTCGCAGGAATCTTCTTTTTACGGTCGATATATGCCCACATTACGTCGCGAATATCGGTAGTAAATTCAATCCAAGATCCTTTGAATGGAATAACACGAGCCGAATACAATTGAGTACCATTCGGGTGCATAGACTGACCAAAGAATACACCAGGAGAACGGTGCAACTGACTTACGATAACACGTTCTGCACCATTAATGATAAATGTTCCCCTGTGAGTCATCCACGGTAGATCTCCAAGAAACACCTCTTGCTCGATCGTTTCAGATGCTTCATCAGAATCATCCACCGATGAAAGTCTAAGTTTTGCTTTAAGAGGTACTGAGTAGGTTAACCCTCGTTCTTGGCATTCACCAATCGTGTAGCGGGGTACATCTACATTGTAATACAAAAACTCGAGAATATGTGTTTCTCTAGTATCTTGTATTGGGAAATTCTCGTTAAATATTCGTTGAAGCCCTTGATTTTCTCTCTCATTAGGGGCAATATCCAATTGTACAAATTTTTCAAAAGACTCTAATTGGATATCTAAGAAATCTGGGTAATCTAGCACGTGTTTCGTGCGACCGAATGATTCTCTGTTGGTATTGGGGATAGTTTGCATCTTCTTACTCAAAAGGAACCTCTCCTTAAAGATTGAAGGGTGATAATCGAATTTAGCCTTATTAGGGCCGTGTAGTATAGACGCCAATAGCCAATACCGTTTTCACGATATTGGCTACCAACGAAATGTCAAATGGAATTACTTGAGCTCTACAGTAGCTCCAGCCTCTTCTAATTTGGCTTTAATGTCTTCGGCTTCTTCTTTAGAAACGCCTTCTTTAACATTGCCAGGAGCACCATCTACTAAGTCTTTGGCTTCTTTTAGACCAAGACCTGTAATTCCACGTACTTCTTTAATTACAGCAATTTTCTTTGCACCAGCGCTAGCAAGAACTACTGTGAATTCAGATTGTTCTTCACCACCAGCAGCTTCTCCGCCACCAGCAGCTGGACCAGCTACTGCAACAGCAGCCGCAGCAGGTTTAATACCGTACTCTTCTTCAAGAACGGTAGCAAGTTCATTTGCTTCTTTGATTGTTAGGTTGACTAGCTGTTCAGCTAATTCTTTAACGTCAGCCATTTTTTTCTCCAGTTGTTTTTAGTAAAAATCGTTAGTTGATAAATAAGGGTTAGTTTTCGCCCTTCTCGGCGATGGTTTTTATAGCTCCTACAAGGTTTGATCCCTGTGCATTTACTGCGCCAACTACGTTGGTAATTGGTGCCATCAATAGCCCAAGAATGTCTCCAATGATCTCATCTTTAGACTTCATCGCAGCTAAAGCTTCAAGCTTGTCTGGTCCATAGAAATCTCCATCTATGAAAGCAGCTTTGAATTCTGGCTTTGAATTGTTTTCCTTGATAAAATCTTTTAGAACCTTAGCAGGTGCCGATAGTTCGTCCTCTACAAAAGCAAATGCATTTTGATCGGTAAGCAATGGCAATAATTCGTCATAGCCTCCTACTTCTTGCATAGCAAGCTTCATCAGCTTGTTTTTATATACTTTATAAGTAACGTTTCCCTTACGGAATGCACCACGTAGCTTATTAGCCTGAGCAACAGACATTCCCTGATACTTGGTTACATATAGTGCACCAGAGCTCTGCAAGGTTGCTGTAATCTCGTCTAATACTGCTCGTTTTTCTGCAGTAGGCATAATTTAATTCCTCCTAATTAAGAGATGTAACTGCGGTTCTACTTATGGGTATGCTAGGTCCCATGGTACTACTCATGAATACGCTTTTCACATAAATACCTTTGGCTGAAGATGGTTTTAATTTCATAACCGTAGTTAGAAATGCTTCTGCATTTTCTTTTATCTGGTCAGTATTAAAACTCACTTTACCAACAGTAGAGTGAAGTATTCCGGCTTTGTCTACACGGAAGTCGATCTGTCCAGCTTTCACTGTTTTGACCGCTTTTGATACTTCCATGGTTACAGTACCACTCTTGGGATTCGGCATTAAGCCTCTTGGACCTAGGAATCGACCCAGTTTTCCGAGCTTGCCCATTACATCTGGGGTTGCAATGATCACGTCGATCTCTGCCCACCCATCTTCAATTTTTGCGATGTAATCATCTAATCCAACATGATCGGCGCCTGCTTCTCGAGCTTCGTCTTGTTTGGACTCATTAACAAGGGCTAAGACACGGATGTCTTTTCCCGTTCCATGAGGTAAACTAACTGTACCACGGACCATTTGATCGGCATGTCGAGGATCTACACCTAAGCGTATATCTATGTCAACAGATGCGTCAAATGACGTAGTAGAAGTTTTTTTAACAAGATCACAAGCTTCTTCCAGAGTGTATTCTACTCCAGGATTCACAAGTGCCACAGCTTGTTGATATTTTTTTCCTTTTTTTGCCATGATTACAACTCCTTTACTTGTCGCGATTAACTCTAAGACCCATACTTCGGGCTGTTCCAGCAATCATTTCAGCAGCGGCTTCAAGATCGAAAGCGTTTAAATCTTCCATCTTTTCCTCTGCGATCTGCTTGCATTGAGACCAAGTGACCGTTCCTACTTTATTTCGGTTGGGTTCACCAGAACCAGACTTGAGCTTGGCAGCCTGCTTGAGTAATACGGGTGCGGGCGGAGTTTTCGTTTTAAATGTAAACGACTTATCTGCGAACACTGTAATCTCAACAGGTATTACCGTACCCGTCTTGTCCTGAGTCTTAGCATTAAAGGCTTTACAAAACTCCATAATATTGATACCAGCCTGACCAAGTGCCGGTCCCACAGGGGGTGCCGGATTAGCCTGACCGCCAACAATCTGGAGCTTCAGGATTCGTTCAACTTTTTTAGCCATGGATTCTCAGGATCCTTTTCTAAGTGTTATAACTTCTGTTTATCGCGTAATAGCTAGTGTGCATCAACTAGGTTCTTTAGGTAGTTGTTTCAACTTGATTAATATCTACTTCAACCGGTGTCTTTCTTCCAAAAATACTTACCAAGACACGTAGTTTGAGTTTATCTGTATTTACCTCTTGAACCGTACCATCGAAATCTTTAAACGGTCCTGAGATTACTTTAACCAAGTCACCCTCTCGATATGGAATCTCGATATTAGCCGATTCCAATCCAGCTTCCTGCACTCGTCCAATGATGCGTTGAACTTCGTGCTTCTTAAGCGGGGTGGGCACCTTTGTTTGACCTCCTACTACAAGAAATCCCATACAAGATGGTGCACTTTGTACCAAATTATTTACTTCTTCATCATAATGAGTATTCAACAGGATATATCCTGGGAAAAAATTCTTTTCTCGAGTTCTCTTCTTACCGTTACGGATTTCAACTATAGTCTCGGTAGGAACAAGTACATCCTTGATCTTATGCTCTAGCTTTTGATCTTCAATTTCTCTGTCGAGAAACTCTTTTACTTTTTTTTCATGACTGGAGAAGCAGCGAACTACGTACCAGCCAAAGTCTAGTTCTTTACTCATTATTTATATATAGCCTCTAAGACAGTGCTGTAAACTTGATCGATACCAAAAATTAATACCGAAAGTATAATGGAGAACACAACAACAATAATGGTATTGTCGATGAGTTCGTTCTGCGTAGGCCAAGATACTTTTTTGAATTCTTTTGTTACGCTGTCGAAAAAATTAGTAAGCTTTTCCATAGTTCTTTTTAGTTAGCACGGGTGGAGAGACTCGAACTCCCGACACCTGGTTTTGGAGACCAGTGCTCTACCAACTGAGCTACACCCGTATATACCAAAGAGCACGAATGCTCCTTGGTAATACTATGTGTCGGACAATTAGTCCAAAATTTTAGTTACAACGCCTGCACCAACGGTACGGCCACCTTCACGAATCGCAAAACGCAATCCTTCTTCCATAGCCACTGGTTGAATTAGCTCTACGCTCAACTTCACGTTGTCGCCTGGCATTACCATCTCCACTCCTGAAGGAAGCTCACATGCTCCCGTCACATCCGTAGTACGGAAGTAGAATTGTGGACGGTAGCCCTTGAAGAATGGCGTGTGACGTCCACCCTCATCTTTACTCAATACGTATACCTCACACTCAAACTTCTTGTGCGGCTTAATTGAGCCTGGCTTACAAAGCACCATCCCTCTCTGGATCTGCTCTTTGTCAATACCACGAAGTAGAATACCCGCATTGTCACCCGCCTGACCTTGGTCTAACAATCGACGGAACATCTCAATACCGGTTACCACACTCTTCATTGGATCTTCTAC